>JAUWQP010000005.1 GCA_030611015.1 Chloroflexota bacterium
CTTTGCTGAAGTGGGAGAATGTGTATAATACTATCCGCCCTCATCAGGCACTGGGATACCTTACTCCAAAGGAATTTCTTAAGCTCCATCAACAAAATAAAAGAAAGGAGGAGGTGTCACTAATCATATGAACGAGTACATCGTCTTGCGCGAAGTCGGGATAGGCGCTATCATGGGCGTTGCCCTCGGCACGGTTGCCCTGGGCCTGGCTTATGCGTTCGGCCGGAACCTGGAGGCCTCGATCGTGGTGGGCATGACCCTGGCGGGCATCTCAGTAATGGCAACCCTGGTAGGCGGAGCCCTACCATTTGTTTTTCGTCGACTCAAGATTGACCCGGCCTTGGTGTCGGCCCCTTTTATAACTACAATTATGGATATATTCGGCGTGGCGCTCTACTTCGGCATTGCCCACATGATACTGGTAACGTAATCAGGCTGTTGAGCGAAGCCGAAGCGCTCCTCCACGCTGGCAAAAGGAGATTGATATGACGAATAGAGTTGTCGAAGAGCCAGAGAAAAAGCCCATGATAACACGATTGCAGAAGCTGCGAACGTCCGCTGCCAAAGAGCGATTCGATGCCCTCCTGGTTTCCCACCCGGAGAACCGCCGCTACCTTTCCGGATTCACCGGCTCCTCAGGATGGCTGCTCGTTTCAAAGCAGAAGGCTATTTTGGCTACCGACTTTCGCTATGTGGAGCAAGCTAAGGGTGAGTCTCCAGACTTCGAAATCGTCCAGACCAAGGGAGAGCTACACGACTGGCTGCCTGGTTTGATCTCCGATTCAGGATGGAACAGACTGGGCTTCGAGGCCAACTGCATTTCCTACGATAGTCATCATAAGCTCACCGAGGCCATAGAGACGAAGCATGTTCACCTTGAGCTGATTCCCACTACCGGCCTGGTAGAAGAGCTCCGTGCCATAAAAGAGCCTGGAGAGCTGGATTCCATCACAAGGGCAGTAGCTCTGGCTGATGCCGCTCTTGAACAGGCCAAGGCAATAATCCGTCCGGGAATAACGGAAAAGGAGGCAGCCTGGGAGATAGAGAAATTTCTTCGCCAGGAAGGCAGCGAAGGCATCGCTTTTGAGGTCATTGTGGCTTCAGGCCCGAATTCGGCTTTGCCTCATGCTAGGCCTGCGGAGAGGACGATTCAGTCCGGTGAACCGGTACTCATTGATATGGGAGCGAGATTCAACGGTTATTGCAGCGACCTTAGCCGCACGTTGTTCTTTGGTCAAACCGACAACACCCTACGGCGGATCTACGACATAGTGCTCAGAGCACAGACCGCTGCTATAGAAGGAGTTGAAGCAGGCATGGACGCCGCGCAGGCAGACCGACTGGCTCGAAGGACAATTGAGCAAGCTGGCTATGGAGATGCCTTTGGTCATGGTCTGGGACATGGTGTCGGGCTGGCAGTGCACGAATCCCCAAGGCTTGGCTTTAATTCCTCCGATTCACTTGCAGATGGCATGGTTTTCACCATAGAGCCGGGAATCTACCTCGTGGGACAGGGTGGTATCAGAATTGAAGATATGGTAGTTTTGGAAAATGGCAAGGCCAGAGTGTTGACCAAGGCTAAGAAGGATTTGTCATTCTGACACCTATAACAGAGGGTGTTTAAAAATGCCACACCCCGATTCTATCGGGGTGCGGCACGACCCTGAAGGGTCGCACTACAGAATTTTGAGGTGAAGAATCTCAGCGACAGCCAAGACAAATTTGAGTCCAAAGCTAGAGCAAAATTAAACAGCCTAATAATAAACATGGAGGTCATCCTATGATCGATGCCGGAGAATTAAGAAAGGGAGCTGCTATAGAGCTGGATGGCAAAATATATCAGATTCTGGAATATCAACACGTTAAGATGCAACAAAGGCAGCCTGTAGTCAAGTTGAAACTTCGTGATGTTCGTAGCGGGAATGTCGCCGAACGGAATTTCCAATCCGGGGACAAAGTCACACCAGTATTTCTGGAGCACCGTCCTGTCCAATACCTTTATAACGATGGCGACATTTACTATTTCATGGATAACGAGAGTTACGAGCAAATTATGTTAACCTCAGCTCAAATAGGAGAGGGCACAAATTATCTAAAAGAAGGGCGGCTGCTAGAGATTCTGACCACCAAGGGAGACATAGTGGCTATAGAGCTACCTAATTCTGTGGAGCTTCAGGTTATGGAGACAGAGCCCGGCCTCAAAGGGGACAGGGCAACAGCAGGCACTAAAGCAGCTAAGCTGGAAACAGGGGTAACCATCAAGGTTCCTCTCTTCATTAATACAAGCGACCTCATCAAGGTCAATACACGCACCGGGGAATATCAAGAGAAAGCAGGCTAATACCGCTTGATTTGCCTTTTACCTATTAGTAATGCTGGCTCCTTTCCCCAGAAGTCTTAATACACTGATGCTGAACGAATTTAGCTGCAAACTTTAAGAAATCTGGTATAATCAGGTAACAGGCGAAAGGGACAGATTCTTCAGTCGCTCAGAATGACCGATAGACAACAAGAGACAGGTAAGCTAATTGATAAAAGCTGATTTACATGTCCACACCTGCTATTCTATGGATTGTCTCACACCTTTGGAACAAATAGTCGAGCGCTGCCTCGAGCTAGGCATAAATTGTATTGCTGTAGCTGACCACAACACAGTTGCTGGCGCCTTAAAGTTAAGGGAATTCGCCCCGTTTAAAGTAATCGTTGCTGAGGAAATCTTAACGCCTGTGGGCGAAATAATGGGGCTCTTTCTTAGTGAAGCAGTTTCTCGAGGATTGTCTCCCCAGGAAACAATATCTCGAATCAGAAGCCAAGGCGGTCTAGTGGCTATTCCCCACCCATTTGGCAGGTCACCGTTCCGGCATTATAAGGAACTAACATCAACAGAAGTCATATCTCAGGTTGATATCATCGAAACTTTTAATTCTCGTACGCCATTTTCCAGTAGCGTCGCCAGAGCACAGAAACTAGCCGAAGAGCAGGGGAAGGCTGCCAGCGCTGGCAGCGATGCCCATACTTTAGGCGAAATTGGCCGAGCATATGTGGAAATGCCCGAATTCAATGGATCTGACGATTTCCTAAATTCCTTAGCTCAGGGCAAAATATTCGGGCAAAAATCCAGCTATTTAGCTCATTTTGCTAGCACGTGGGCCAGGATCAGGAACCATGTATTGGGAGATCCTTCGCGGAGTTTACCCTGAGCGCTGGGAGACTGCTTCGCTAATGACAAAAAGCGAAGGGCTCAAAGTGACATAAGTGCGGAGGGAAAAGCGGGCTCTTGCTAAACATTGGTTGGTTTTCCACGGGAAGAGATAAAGCTGCCCAACAGCTTTTGCTAGCTGTGCAGGATAAGACCTGCAGCAGCGATATTAAGGGAAAAATTAGCTTCGTGTTTAGCAACCGCGAACCTGGCGAGGCGAAGGAGAGCGACCTGTTCTTTGAGCTTGTTCGGAGCTACAATATTCCTCTTGTCTGTTTATCTCACAAGAAGTTCAGGACTGGCGGAGAAGAAAAAGATTGGCGCATCAAATATGATAGAGAGGTAAACAAGAGGATTGAATCATTTGCCCCTGGCCTTTGTGTTCTTGCCGGCTATATGCTCATCGTGAGCGAAGAGCTATGCCAGAAATACGATATGATTAACCTTCATCCAGCACCTCCCGGTGGTCCTACGGGTAGCTGGCAGGAGGTGATCTGGACGTTGATACAAAATAAAGCCGACACAGCCGGGGCAATGATTCACCTGGTTACCCCCGAATTAGATAGGGGTCCGGTAGTTAGCTACTGCCTCTTCTCTATTAAAGGTGCGCCCTTTGCTGAATACTGGCGCAAAGATGACAAAGAGATGCTGTTTCGGCTTATTCGCCAGCATGAACTCGTTAGAGAATTCCCTCTTATCATCTTGACATTACAATCTCTGAGCCGGGGCGAGGTCAGCATAAAGGACGGGAGAGTAAATGATGTTCAAGGAAAGTTAATCAGCGGCTATAACCTTAGTGGTAAAGCAGATGAGGAGGTGAAGAAAAGTCTGGAATGAACCTGATTTGCTTTGACCTCGAAGGACCTTTAGCTCCCCAAGATAATGCCTACGAACTGATGAAACTATTCCCCCGTGGCGGCAAAATTTTCGAAGTCGTCAGCCGCTATGATGATTTGCTGACTTTAGAAGGTCGGCCTGACTATGAGCCAGGAGACACACTTGCTCTCATCGCCCCTTTCCTTGCTTATCACGGAATAGAAGAGGAGCAAATCGCTGCTATGGGGCAAAAGGCCGGGTTAACCCCAGGAGCCGCTGAATTAATCTCCACACTTAAATCTCGAGGGTGGTACATATTTTGCATTAGTACCAGTTACGAACAATACGCCTTCACTATCACACAAAGACTGGACATACCCAGCGAGAATGTAGCTTGCACTTCCTTTCCCCTAGCGCAGATTCGCCAACTATTAAGCCCGGATGAATTTGCCTTACTGGAGCAAACAGAACACGAAATTGTGAAGCTTAATCCTTTTATTGACGATACTAGAATAAGGGAATATCTGGACTATTTTTATGCGCAGAAATTGCCTCAAACAGGCTCGGGAGGAATTATAGGTCAGGTGAAACCAGTAGGGGGGAGGCGCAAAGTAGAGGCACTGGAAAACTTTAGCACCAGGATGGGAAAACCACTTTCCCGTTGGACAGTGATAGGGGATAGCATCACAGATTTCAAAATGCTTCGAACTGTAAACAAAGCAGGTGGCTTAGCCATTGCCTTCAACGCTAATGAATATGCCTTGCCCCATTCCACTCTGGGTCTGGCGTCGGTAAGCTTATCTGACTTATGGCTGGTCTTGGAAGCCTGGGAGAAAGGTGGTCGCCACGTTGTTGAAAGGGTGGTTAAGGAAAGGGAGGAGACTGGAGGCACAGAAGATAGAGTGTGGTTTCACTGGTTAGCTGGAGCAAAGGACGTAACTACTGCACTGGAAATCCATAAAAGAATCCGACTCCTGGTTAGAGAGGAAGCTGCCCAACTGGGCTAATATAAATTACTTAATCCCTCCTTCCGGTCTCACGGAAGATCCACACGAAGGTGACAATAGCAATCACAGAAATAACGATGACGGCAATCAAGCCCCCTCTGCCCAACCCGCCAAACGCTTCACCGGCGGCATAAACCGTAGCACTTGCCTCTATCCAGTCTACTATCATCTCACCTATCAAAACAGTGAAACCAATGCCTTATGAAACCCCTCTCTCGAAGGGAGAGGTAGCGCATCCATTTTATTTTTTGGCTGGCTTGCTAAGTATCTCGTCTATAATGCCGTACTCCACTGCTTGTTCAGCGCTAAGATAAAAGTCTCTGTCTGTGTCGTGGGCAATCTTCTCTACTGGCTGACCAGTGTGCTTAGCTATGATGTTACGTATCATTTCCTGCATCCTCATAATTTCTCTAGCAGCAATTTCGATATCCGCCGCCTGCCCCTGAGCACCGCCAACTGCCTGGTGCAGATGTATAGTCGAATTGGGTAAAGCGTACCTTTTTCCTTTACTCCCAGCGCAAAGAAGCAAGGTACCCATGCTAGCTGCTAAACCAACGCAAATGGTGGATACAGGGCAGCGAAGAATCTGCATAGTATCGTAAATGGCTAAGCCAGCGCTGATAATACCCCCAGGGCAATGAACATAAAGGTTTATATCCTTTTCTGGGTCTTCTCTTTCTAAGTACAGTAGCTGAGCAATAATAAGATTGGCTATCTGGTCGCTGATCGGCGTGCCCAAAAAAACGATTCTCTCTCTGAGCAAGAGCGAATATATATCGAAAATACGTTCACCCCTAGCACTGGTCTCAGTCACTGTAGGAATTATCACTTGAGATATTGTTTCCATTATTCCTCCTTTGTTGTAACCTCGCCATCGCCAATAGCTATTTGTAATAGTCGGCCCATCGTCTTCTTCATACGCAGAGATTGTTCAATTGATTGCCTTATTTGAGGCAGTGAAAAGAACTGCGTCGCCTTTTCCTTATCCTCAGCACCATTGGCAATTTCACCTACTTTATTATCTACCTCCGAGGAATTAATTTCAATCTTTTCCTCCTCAGCAAATTTCTCCAGAACAAGACTCCGAATAAGCCGCTTTTTCGCTACAGGACGCAGTTCTGGTTTAAGTTCTTCTTCTGTTTTACTAGTCTTCTTCAGGTAATCCTCTAGCTCTCTAAAGCCCAAGCGCTGTGCCTCGTCTCTAAGAATTCCGGTAATTTCCTCATCCTCCAAAATAGGAGGGTAGCTTACCTCGCTGATTCCCACCAGAGCGTCAAGCGCCTTTTGCCTCAACTCCGAACGATTCTTGGCCTCCGCTTTGACTTTTAACTCAGCAGCCACCTTCTTCTTCATATCCACCAGGTTTTCATAGCCGGCACTTCGAGCCAATTCATCATCGAGCTCTGGCAACTGTTTTTCCTTTATTTCGGTAACAGTGACTTTGAAAGCACCCTCTTTGCCACACATTTCTTTAATGGGGTAGTCATCAGGAATAGTCAAATTGAAGTTCATTTCTTTATTTTTCTCAGCGCCCTGCAAACGAGAGGCAAATCCAGGCACAGGTGAACTCGAATCCTTATCCACCTCATATAATATGCCTTTGTGATTTAACCAGGGTTTCCCATCCACATTAGCCTCGATGTCCATGGTAACTAGATCACCCAGTTTGACAGAACGGTCTACAGGTACCCACGCTCCTTGGCTTTCCCGGAACTCTTCCATGGCAGCAGCAACTTCTTTCTTGGCGATTTTTTTTGCTGGGCCGGGCTCCAGCCTTATGCTATGGCAATCGCCAAGCTTAATTTCAGGTTTGAGTGACACCATGGCTTTGAAAACCAAAGGCTCAGTTTGAATAATTTCTATTTCTGGTCTAGCAATAGATTCGAGCTCTTGAGACTCGATTGCTTGCCTATAAAGCTGCGGTATAAGATGCTCCAGCGCCTCATGCAACAAACTCTGTTTTCCTACGTGCTGCACCAGAATGGCCCGCGGCGCTTTTCCTTTGCGAAAACCAGGTATGGACACCTCCTTAACCAGGTGATGATAAGCCTCGTTCAGCGATTTATCTAACTCACTGGCTTCAGCCTCAATAGTAAGAACTGCCTGGCAATTCCCCAAATTTTCTGTGCTTACTTTCATGTGCCATGCTCTTTCTCATCGTGACGCAGAATCTCATGCTTTAGCTTGAGGTTTAATTCGTCAAGCTGGTGCTTCTCAACATAGGAAGGACTGTCCAGCATGAGATCAACGGCATTCTGATTTTTCGGGAAAGCGATAACCTCCCTTATGCTCCGCTCCCCGGCAAATAACATTACCAACCGGTCTAGCCCTATGGCAATACCGCCATGGGGCGGTGCTCCATATTCCAGTGCTTCTAAGAGACCTCCAAATCGGCTTTCCATTTCCTCTTTACTGTAACCAAGGAGACTGAATGTTTTTTCTTGAAGCTGACGATTGTGAACCCTGATACTGCCGCTGCCAAGTTCACAGCCATTGCACACTACATCATAATGTTGACCATAGACCTTGGCTGGTTCTGTATCGAGAAGCGACAAATCTTCCCATCGAGGTGCAGTAAACGGATGGTGCATGGGTTCCCAACGATTCTCAGCCTCATTCCTCTCCAAAAAAGGAAAATCACCTACGAAGGCAAAAGCCAGCAGGTCAGCATCGGCCAGATTAAGCCGCTGTGCCATCTCGCGGCGCAACTCGTCCAGTGTATTATTGACTACCTCCAGTTTATCAGCCACGATAAGTACAAGGGCACCAGGCTTTACCTCGAATCTACCGGCTATTTCTTCCAATTGGCGAGGAGTTAAATATTTAGCAGCCGCCGATTTTACCTCATCCGAAGTTATTGCCCCGCCTGTGAAAGCTATGGTCGTCAAACCCCGGGCACCACAGCTCTTCGCGAAATTCATCAATTCATCAAGTTGATGGCGAGTATAATGACCACAACCGGGGACACATATTCCCTTCACCTTGCCACCACAGTCGAGGACTGAGCGGAAGACTTGAAAGTCGGTGCCAGTGGCGATATCAGATATATCTTTAATCTCCAGACCAAACCTGATATCAGGTTTATCTGTGCCATACTTCTCCATCGCTTCTTTATAGGAGAGATATGGAAAGGGCTTTAGTAAGCGCATATCGGGTCTAACAGTCTCCACAAGCGAGGTGAAAAGTTCCTCCATAAGCTGTAATATGTCCTTTATTTCGATAAAACTCATTTCCATGTCAAGCTGGGTAAACTCAGGCTGGCGGTCTGCCCGGAGGTCTTCATCCCTGAAGCAACGAGCTATCTGGAAGTACTTGTCAAACCCGGCTACCATGAGAAGTTGTTTGAGCTGCTGTGGAGATTGAGGAAGGGCATAAAACTTGCCGGGGTTGATACGACTGGGCACAAGGTAGTCGCGGGCTCCTTCTGGTGTGCTCTTAATCAAAATAGGTGTTTCAATTTCAACAAATCCCTTAGCGTCGAGGAAATCACGAATAAACTTTATCGCCCTGTGGCGTAGGAGAAGATTATCCTTCATCCTCGGTCTTCTCAGGTACAGGTAGCGGTTTTTGAGGCAAAGCGATTCCTCAACTTCCTCATCTTCACTTATATAGAATGGTGGCGTTTTTGCTGGATTAAAGATAACAGCCTCTTTGGCTACGACTTCAACATCTCCGGTAGCCAATTTGCGATTCTCTGTCCCTTCAGGGCGGAGAACAACTTCTCCTGTAACCTGAATTACATATTCACTACGGAGCGAACCAGCTATCTCGCATGCCTCTCGTGATACCTGGGGATTGAACACTACTTGAACTATACCTTCCCGGTCACGCAGGTCAATGAATACCTTTCCACCGTGGTCACGACGCCGATGCACCCAGCCCGCTAAAGTCACCTTTTGTCCGGCATGGTTTTTCCTCAGTTCACCACAGTTATGGCTTTTAAGCAAAGATAGTCTCCTTTTCTGGACTGGTCATTATAGCCTATAACAGACTTGCCTTCAATTGAACAAAGAGATCACAGCTCTGCTAGCTCTTGGAGAACAGCTAGCACTTCCTTTTGAGGTACATCAGCACGAATTATCACTTTACCGATATCTTGTAACAGCACCCAGCGAATTGCTTTTTCTTTCACTTTTTTATCCAGTTCCATGGCACCAGTTACCCCGGCAAGGCTCAATCTGAGATTGCTTCGCTTCGCTCGCAATGACGTGGGTAAGCCGAATTTCTGTAATAGGGCTTGTTGGCGCTCCACTACCGCTGAAGGCAAAAGACCTAATCGCTGACTGAGCTTGGCGGCTCCCACCATGCCAATGGCTACCGCTTCGCCATGAAGAAAGCGCTTATACTGAGTAGCCGCCTCTAATCCGTGAGCGATGGTATGTCCATAATTTAGAATGGTGCGTTTCCCTTCCCTTTCTTTTTCATCCTGGCTGACGACCTGAGCCTTGATAGCAGCACTACGGGCAATAGCTCGGGTAAGCAACTCCGGCTCTAGTTTTGTCAGCCCATTAACATTGCTCTCCAGAAATTGAACAAATTCCTCATCAAGAATCATGCCATGCTTGATAACTTCAGCCCAGCCTGAGGTCAGCTCACGCTGAGGCAAAGTGGTAAGAGTCTGACAGTCAGCCAAAACCAGGTCAGGCTGATAGAAGGCACCAATAAGGTTTTTTCCCTCAGGATGATTAACCCCGACCTTACCCCCGATGCTGGCATCAACCATGGCTACCAAACTGGTCGGCATTTGTACCCAGAACATACCCCGTAAGAAGGTGGCAGCGACAAAACCCGCTAAGTCGCCTACCATACCGCCACCCAGGACGATGATAATGTCGTCTCGCTCCGCTCGATGCTCGACAAGGAAATCGTAAATCTTGATAGCATAGTCCATGTTTTTCGTTTCTTCACCCGGAGGCACTACAAAGGAATTAACAGCAAAGCCAGCGTCCTTGAGAATTCCCACAACTTTGCTGCCATAAAGAGAGAAAACATTTTCGTCGCTAATTACGGTGGCTGTGCCAGATAGAGCAGCTTGCTTCATCTTCTCGCCCAGCTTGTCCAATAAACCATAGCCAACAAAGACAGGATAACTTTGAGTCGCAGTCTCTACCAGGCAAGCGATGTCTTTGTCAATGCCACTCCGTGCCTTTTCCCTGTCATTGCGAGGAGCGTAGCGACGAAGCAATCTCCAAGCCCTTATTACCTCCTCTACTACCTGGCTGATGTTTAGATTGTCGGTATGAACCGTCCAGTCAACATTAGCGTAGTAAGGCTGCCGGGAGGCTTTAAGCTGCCTGATACGTTCCAAAGGGTTATCGTTAGCTAAAAGGGGGCGAACTTCGGTTTCAGGACTGTAAGCAGCCTCCTGGAATAAGCGCTCATAGATTGTCTCAGGTTTAGCCTCCAGGCAAACAATTAACCCGGTTTTGGCAAGCAACTCATCGTTTTGCGGGTCAACTATGGCACCGCCACCAATAGCTATGACTGTCTGCCTTTGCTGGCAGGCTTTTCTAATCGCCTCGCGCTCCAGTTCCCTGAACTTGCCCTCCCCATCCTGACGAAAAATCTCGGCGATAGGCTTGCCAGTTTGTTTAACTATCTCATCATCGGTATCAAGAAAATCCCAACTTAATCCCCGGGCTACCTCTTTAGCCACCAGAGATTTACCGGTGCCTGAGAAACCTGTGATAATGAGATTGCCCATTCGCCTGTCCAATTTCATCTAGTTACCTTTGTCAGTATATTGAAAAAGCCAGATTAGAGCAAGAATTAGATTCGCACTTGATTGTTTGTAAACCACGCGTGGAGAGCTTGAATTTCGGCTGGCATTTTCCAATGAGGGCCGCCGCTGCCATGGGAGACGGAAGCACAAGTTTAATCCTGGACTAAGCGGCTGAGGTATCCCTTAGTTCGGGCAAGGCGAAGCATCCAATACAAGAAGAGAAATCCCAAAAGACCGCAGATTAAGTTCAGAGCACTTGCCCAAAACACATTATGCAGGGGAACTATTCCCTCGGTTATAGCTATGCGCATACCTTCAAACATATGCCTGGTTGGCAGAACAAAGGTGAGTTTTTGCAATAAAGGAGGAAATACAGATATGGGATAATAGACTGCGGAAAAAGGCAGCAGGAGAAAAGGAATGAAAAAAGCCAAAATATCGGCTGACGGTCCGAAACGGACAACGAGCCCGATGGTCACCACACCGAACACCCAGCCGAAAACAAGAATGTTCATAAAAAAGGGGGTAATGTAAAGCCCCAAGTCCCAGATGTTGAGAGTGTAGAGCAAAAAAGCCAGAGGGGTAACGTAAAAGAAAGCCAGCAAAACTTGAGCAACACCTATCATGGCAAATCCCAGAATCAGTTCACTCAACTTTACTGGAGAGGCGAAAAGATTGATGATATTGCGCGACCATACCTCTTCCAAAAAAGAAACACCAAAAGATCGTTGGGAGAGGTCGAACACGGACCAAAAGATAAAGGCGCTGAGAATAAGCAACATGAAATCATAATTGCCGTCAGCCGGAGCAACAGTTTCCACCCAGAGAGTGACAAATCCCCAGAGAAATAATTCAACAGTAATAAAACCAAAAAGCGAGAACAGTTTCGGTACACTTCGCCGGATAATAACTACGTTCCTGTAGAATATGCCTAGTATGTGTAGAAAGTTCATAGAGATTTGCTGATTGGTTTTTTGGCAATAGTAATAAAAATTTCTTCTAAATCTTCCTGGTCAAAGCGTTTCTTAAGGGTCTGGGGAGTAGCATCGGCTATAATCTGTCCCCGAGAAAGAAAAACAATTCTATCCGATACTATTTCTATTTCTCGCATATTATGGGAGGTCCAGAGAACAGCGCCGCTTGATTCCTGGACGCGTTTCAAGATTTTAGCCCGGAGCTCTTGGGCAATGGCCGGATCAAGGGAGGCAGTGGGCTCATCAAGTAAAAGAAGTCTGGGGTTGTTAACAAACGCCTTAGCCACACCGAGACGCATGTGCTCACCCGAAGAAAGTTGACCTATCTTTTTATTAGCCAAGCCGGCAAGATCAAATTCATCAAGAAGGAACTTCGCCCTTTCTTTATAATCCCGAACCCCGTAAAGAAGCGCAAACACAGTTAGTCCTTCCTTAGGAGTAAGATTGTAGGGTAAAAGAGAATAAGGACCAGTGAAGTTCATCATAGAAAGCAACTCTTCGCGATGCTCCTTGAGATTTTTGCCAAAAATTTCAATATCACCGCTCGTGGGAGAAACAAGGGCGAGGAGCATCTGGATAGTTGTGGTCTTGCCAGCCCCATTGGGTCCCAGCAGGCTGACAATCTCGCCTTCTTTGATTTCAAAAGAAATGCAATTTACCGCTGTAAAATTGTTATATTGTTTAGTCAGATTTCTTACACTCAGAACAGTAGTCATAAGAGTGCTTACACTTATACTCGAAAATGCAAAAAATTGCAATTTCCTCAGCATAGTTAAAAGAACAATGTTCGCCTCACCATAACAACAGCAGAGATACTTATAAAGTGTCTGTTTACAGATTCCAAAAAGTCTCAGCATGCTAGGCTTGTCAAGATTAGGTATAATAGGTTCTCTGTCACGCTGAGTCTCAACAAAGTGAAGAGGAGATTCTTCGCCCCGACAAGCCGGGGCGAAGAATGGCAAGAGGCGACGGGCTCTTAATAGCAATTCAATCTGCTAAACGACTTCATTTGCCAGCACAAGCAATTTTTTGGCAGCATTAATTATGTTACTATGCTAGGAATTCACCGATAAGATTTCCCCAGGAAAAGACAATGGTTGTAAAGACATTAGTGGTCGGCCTTTTTGCCGCCAACTGCTATATCGTTGGTTCATCTTCGACCAGGACAGGAATGATTATTGACCCCGGCGCTGAGGCACCGACTATTCTGAAAACAGTACAGCAAATGGGATTGTCTATATCCTTAATTGTAGTAACCCACGCCCATATTGACCATATTGGTGCTCTCCGCACAGTTAAAGAAAAGACTCATGCCCAGTTTGCCCTTCATGAGTCTGAAAAAGGCTTAATATTTGCTGGCCCAATGCGTATGTTGACAGTACTTGGCATTACCCCTATTAAATCACCTCCTCAGCCTGATAGGTTACTCAAGGACGGTGACCAGATAGATGTTGGCAACTTACACTTTGAAGTTCTCTACACCCCGGGACATAGTTCTGGTGGAATCTGTCTTTTAGGGCATGGAGTAGTCTTTAGCGGCGATACTCTATTTAATTTTGGCATTGGCAGAACGGACCTTCCCGGTTGTAGCCACGAACTTTTGATGAAGAGCATTCGTGAAAAACTCATGGTTTTGCCTGATGAAACCATTGTTTACCCCGGCCACGGACCATCCACTACTATCGGCGACGAACGCCAAGGCAACCCTTTCCTCCAGTGATTAAATCCCCTAACCCGGATTTCCTATAATAAGCTGGTCGTGCAGACAGGGTTTTATGCTAAAATGACTTCAGAAGCCTCTTTTGCCACATTCGACGGGGCTAAGCCCAGGAAGCCAACGAGTCAAGAAGCCGAGGAGTTGTTGAATGAAGCTTCAATTTGATAAGCGGCCGGGGCCGGCCCGATTGAAGCGCATCGTGCACTGCTTTAACTGGCGTCAGTATTCTCTGCTGATAATCGCCATCGTGCTCCTGGTCCTGTCAGCGCTGGCCAGTTGTGGCCCTTCGATTGAGAACCTCTTAGCGGTTGACTACACACCGCTGCCCGGGGATGACTGGAATGTGTCGACGCCCGCAGAACAGGGACTTGACCCGATGCTGGTGGCGGAGATGTATTACAATGCGGCTGAACTGGAGACTATTTATAGTCTGTTGGTTATCAAGAACGGCTATCTGATAGCTGAAGACTACTTCAATGAAGGGTCGGTTGAGCAGAAAGATCGGTTACAATCCGTCACGAAGAGTTTTACCTCGGCACTGGTCGGGATTGCACTGAAGCAGGGTTATCTGTCAAGCATTGACCAAAAGATGCTGGATTTTTTCCCGGAAGTCGCCGATCAGATAACTGACCGGAGGAAGGAGCAGATCACCATCCGGCATCTGTTACAGATGCGTGCCGGATATCCCTGGGAGGAAACCGATCCGGCTCTCTGGGAGGGGCTTTTATCGGGTCACTATCCGCCTCTCATACAGGAATTCCCTCTCCTCACCGATCCGGGAACCGAGTTCCACTACAGCAATCTATCATCCAACTGGCTGGGCATTATCGTAGATCGGGCGACTGGTACGAATCTCAAGGCATATGCTGAAGAGAATCTTTTCTTACCGATTGGGGTGGAGGCGGGCGAATGGGGCACGGACGCAGAGGGCCACAACAATGGCTGTGGAGATCTGCACTTAACGGCACGTGATGCGACCAAGTTCGGCCTGTTATATCTCAACAAAGGTGAATACAAGGGGAACCAGGTCGTTCCCGCCGACTGGGTGCATGATTCCCTGCAGAGGTACTCGGATGATATCAATGCGACCGGCGGATTTCCAGCAAACTGGGGCCTTTCCATCAGCGATATCGGGTATGGCTATCAGTGGTGGCCCGCCAGGGCAGGCGAGCATCATTTCGACTTCGCGTGGGGGCATGGAGGACAGTTGATTGTTTTGTTGGAAGAGCTTGACATGGTTATTGTCGTCACCGCGTATCCGTTCTACTTGGAACATACGTCGGAAGCATGGAATCACGAGCTTGCCAACGTCAATCTGGTGGGTGAGTTCATCAAGTCCTTACCGAGTGAGTGACGGGCAGGCCAGAACGACATTCCGGCTGGCAAAGTGGTATTAATGATATTCCCTCTTAAGGGCTTCTGTTAATACTTCTTCGGTGTTGCTAATACCACCTCATTTACCGGGGGATTGTAGTCGAGTAATCAAGATATATTGCTCAAATAATTACGATAATTAGCAAGGGTCTCTTTTAAGTTGTCGCCGCCGAATTTGTCCAAGTAAGCCTCAGCCAGGACAATGACTAACATGGCTTCGGCGACTACCCCGGCAGCCGGGACAACACAAATATCACTTCTTTCATAGTGGGCCTTTGCCTTCTCACCACTGCTAAGGTCTACGGAAGGTAAAGGACTAGCCAGGGTAGCAATAGGTTTGATTGCTGCCCTGACTATTATATCTTCGCCATTGCTTATGCCACCTTCGGTGCCACCGGCACGGTTGGTGACATGTCGCCAGGGAAGCCCCTTCGCTTTGCTACGTGGATTGGGTTCGATAACGTCGTGAGCTTGCGAGCCTTTTAGCCTGGCTAAAGCAAATCCTGCTCCGATTTCCACCCCTTTCACGGCATTGATGCTCATTATCGCCTGAGCAATCCTGCCGTCGAGACGGCGGTCCCAGCTAACGTGGCTGCCTAAGCCGATGGGGACACCGGTAGCAATCACCTCGAAAATGCCACCTAACGTGTCCCCATCGGCTTTAGCCTTATCAATGGCTGCCATCATTGCCTTGTCTATCTCGGCATGGGCACAACGGACTGGGGAGGCTTCTACTTGTTGCCAATCTATAGAGCTTGCTTCGCCTCGTTCTCGGTGATGTTGCCCAATTGCCATAGTGTAGCTATGAATAGCAACGTCAAACTCCTCCAGGAATCTTCGGGCTATAGCTCCGACAGCTACTCTGGCAGCTGTTTCCCGGGCGCTGGCTCTTTCTATTATGGGCCTGATGTCCTTAAGACTGTATTTGGTCACTCCTGCCAGGTCGGCATGTCCCGGGCGAGGAAAGGTTACAGGCTCGGCTTCTTTCTCTACCGGAGAAACGCTTAATTGTTCCCGCCAGTTTTGCCAATCCCTGTTGGTGATAAAGAGTGCGATGGGGCTACCTGTGGTGAGCCCATAGCGAACGCCTGAAATAATTTCTGCCTTATCTTCTTCAATCTTCATGCGGGGACCACGCCCGTAGCCCTGCTGGCGGCGTTTCAGTTCTTTATTGATATACTCCTCATCCAGCGGAAGAGCAGCCACCATCCCTTCTACGATGGCTATCAATCCCCTTCCGTGGGATTCTCCAGCAGTAAGAAAACGAAATTCCCCCATCAAATTAACCCCATAACTTCGACCCTAAATTTAACTCGGTCCCCCCGAAAATGGCAAGATTTCCGTTGGTGAAATTAGCTTTGATACAGAAACAGAGGCTGCCTGTAGTTATGGCTTAAGATTTCCAACAAAATTATATCTTGGGCGCTCAATCCTGCTATCCTCGCCTGTATAGCATTGGCAAACCCTAATAGCGACAGCAGTGTTATTTTAGGTGGTTGATAATACTCCACTATCGCAGCTTCGATGCCAGCCAGTTCCATGGCCAACTCTGTGGCTGTGTCCAGACCACCTAGCGCATCGACCAGACCCAACTCCTTGGCTTCGGTACCGGTGTAAATTTGCCCGGTAGCCAAATTCCTGACCTCGTCCTTGCTCAGTCCTCTCCCCTCAGCCACCACATCTACAAAGAGCTCATAATACTCGTCAACCATTTCCTGCATGATTTTTTTCTCTTCCGGTGTCATCTCCCTGAATCCTGAATACATGCCCTTATATTTGCCGCCTTTGAAGGTTTCTATCTGGATACCCAGCTTCTCCAAAAGCCCCTCAACGTTTATTACTTGAGAGATAACTCCAATGCTCCCTGTCATTGTAGTAGGAAGGGCCACAATCTTACTTGCTTTGGCGGAGATATAGTAGCCACCCGAAGCAACTGTGCCCCCCATGCTTACCACAATGGGTTTTGTCTCCTTAACTCTTTCAATCTCCCACAGGATTTCCTGGCAGGGCGCTATCTCACCGCCAGGGCTCTCTATACGGAGGACAATCGCCTTGACTGCCTTATCTTTCTCCGCTCTCGTTAAATAATCACTCACCAAATCCGGGGTAATGGTTGAGCCAAGGAACATTGAAGAGTCCGCGATGGTAATAGTCCCACTGATAGGGATTACAACAATTTTACCTACTGCCGATCTGGGAATAAGGATAGTCGGAATTATTATTGCCGCAAGCAATGCTAAGATGCCCAAACTGATAACGATTGCCCTTTTTTTCACCTCTTGCCTCCTGTCAATATTTCCTTAGCCCTACTAAACATTATGTCAACTGGAGCTTCCCTTCCTGTCCATAGCTTGAAGGAAGCCGCTCCCTGGTATACTAACATAGGTAAGCCGCCAAGTATATCGGCCCCCGCTTTCTGTGCTAGCTTTAACAGAGGAGTTGGCCAGGGATTATATACCAGGTCATAAACTAAGACGCCCCTGGGAATCACTTCCAGGCTCAAAGGCGATTGACCTTCTTGTGAACTGTGTTTCATTCCCATGGTAGTACAATTGATAATTAAGTGGCAATGACTAAAAGTTTGGTGAGAGCCCAAGCTTTGCCAGGGCAAAGCAACGACTTCGGTTTTTGCTGTCTCCAGGCCTGATGAAGAATCTGTGCTGTAGCTTGCCAGGCTATCTGCCAATGTCTGGGCTCGCTCAAAAGTACGGTTAATGATGGCCAGTGAGCTTGCATTCTTTTGCACCAAGGCAAAACCCACTGCCCTGGCCGCCCCACCAGCGCCCAGGATGACTACTCGCTTGCCCTCAGGGTCAAAGTGCCCTTCTTTATCTAGCACCTCGATAAAACCATATGCGTCACTATTAAAACCCAGAAGTCTATCACCCTTTTTGACTATGGTATTGACAGCACCGATCGAAAGTGCCAAGTCATCAACTTCGTTTAATAAAGGTAAAACTGCCTCTTTATGGGGTGTGGTTACGTTAGCTCCAACATTTTGAGGTTTTCTTAAATTATTCACTATGTCTTGAAGTTGGGCTGGCTCTGTCTCCCAAGCCTCATAGCAGATATCAAGTTGATAATAATCCAGAGCCGCCTGCTGGAAATAAGGAGAGATAGAATGCTTAATGGGATAACCGATGAGGCCTATGTATCTCGACATTGCTCCCCTTTCCTGAGGCTATCGAGATAACCCTGGAGAATAAAAGCCGCTGCTATGGCATCTACCTTGGCTTTAGGCTGAAAGTTGTAATTTGGGGCTCCTCTTTTTGCCCTGGAGCGCAGTCTTTTTCCCTTGCCACCGGCCTCTATCTTTAATCGCTCCGCAGCCCTGGTAGAGAAGCGTTCATCCCATAGTTGTACATCAAGCTGGTTGAAATTGCTTCGCTTCGCTTGCCATGACAGCTTGTCAGTGAAAGTTGTTACCTTACTAGCTTGTTTACCAAGCTCGCCATTCAAGCGGCGAGGCAGGCCAACTACAATACGCTCCACCTCATATTGCTCCACCAGTTTGAGAATCACATCTACAAGGACATCTTCGTCTTCACTGTCGAGCACGCTTAGAGGGGTAGCCAAAATCCCCTGGGGGTCGCATATTGCTACGCCAGTTCTCTTATCTCCGATATCCAGCCCTAAGCTGCGCATTTCACTTTCGCCTTTGAGGCCGAGCCTTTTGCCTCTTGTCATTCTGAGTGAAGCGAAGAATCTTAGACCCTTCGCTATCTCCCAGGGAGACAAAACAAATAATCTCAGCAGATTTGGCTCGCAATAATATTTTTCACTAATTTCAGGGCTTCGTCAATCTTGGCTGCTTCTTTTCCGCCGGCTTGAGCCATAGCAGCTTTGCCACCACCTCCTCCACCAGTGACTCTGGCTACTCGATTAATGATATCACCGGCATGAAATCCCCTTGCTATCAGGTCAGGAGTCACCATAGCTAAAAAGCTCGGCTTGCCATCATAAACTGTAGCCAGAACCACTACAGCGCTCTGCAGCCTGCTCCTTAATATATCGCCCATTTCTCTGAGGATAGGCATGGTCAATGCCGGCACTCTGGCAGCCAAAACTGTCACACCGCTCACTTGCTCCACTTGCCCAAATAAATCCCCAGCTATTTTACGTGACAGCTCCCTTTCCAGTGAAAGCACTCTCTTACGCTCTGCTTCTAGCTCACTAACGAGGGTTTTCACCTTGTTAGGGACTTCCTCAAGTGAACCTTCCACTTCTTTGGCCACGCTCTGCAAGGCTGTTAAGCGAGATTCAATTAGAGATTCAGCTTTTCTTCCCGTTACCGCTTCGATACGATGTAGTCCTGTGCCGATGCTGCTTTCGCCGATTATCAAGAATATGCCAATTTCTCCCGTTGACCTTACATGAGTGCCGCCGCAGAGTTCTTTACTTATTGCTGGCTCCCCGATTTCCAGCATCCGAACTTCCTCTCCGTACTTTTCTTCGAATAAGGCGATAGCACCCTCAGCGATGGCCTGCTTACAAGGAAGAATTTTGGGTTCCGCTTTTAAGTTCTGGCGTATCCATTCATTAACCTGCCTTTGAATTTCACTGAGCTGTCCCTCAGTCACCTGTCCCAAATGGGAGAAGTCAAACCTGAACCTTTCCGGCTCTACCAATGAGCCTTTTTGCTCAATACGCCTGTCCACTATCTGTCTTAAAGCAGCCTGGAGGAGGTGGGTAGCAGTGTGGTTGCGAGCAATATCCAGGCGGCGATTGAAATCAACCTCGGCTTTTACTTCGTCACCGAGAGATATGTTCCCTGCAACCACTTTTCCCCTATGTATTATCACGTCCGAAAGAGTTCTAAGGGTATTTGTGACGGCTACTTTTCCCTTCCGGCTGCTGATTTCACCGGTGTCGCCTACTTGCCCACCCATCTCGCCGTAGAAAGGAGTTTTGTCCAGCACAATATCAACTTCATCACCCTGGGAAGCAGTTCTCGCAGGCCGCTCTCCCACTCTTAATTCAAAAAGCTTAGAGTGAGAGGCAGTTGTACGATAGCCAACAAAATTGGTCGGCTTATGGACAACCTCAATCCTAGGAACATCTCTCAACCTTATTCCATCTGCCCTGGCCCTTTCCCGCTGCTTCTCCATCTCAGCCCGGAAACCTTTCCAATCTATAGAGAGGCCTTTCTTCTTCCTATATATATCTGTAGAGAGGTTTTTTTCTCTGGCAATCTCGGCAGTCAGTTCCGGAGGAAAACCATAGGTATCATAAAGTATAAAAACCTCGACGCCCATCAGTCTTCTTGCACGTGACTTGACATCGCGCTTAAGTCTTTCGAACCCTTCGCGTAAGCTTCGCTTAAGGGCATCAAGAGAATCGGGGGTAGATGCGCGGTAGTCAGACACAAGCTTCTTTAGATTCTCCAAATCTCTCTCTGCAGGTTCTAGGAATTCCTGAACAACGGCTCTCCCCCCCACATGTAATACGTGCCCCCATGCCCTACAGTCCTCTGGGAAATCCTCTACTGCAGCCTCTACCCCACGTTTAAGGTCTCTGAAGCGTGGCTGTGACAACGCATCCTCGAAGGACTTTTGAAACCTAGGAAGGTAACCTAGCAATTCCTCTCGCATCCTAAAAAGAGTCTGCTCCAAGATACCCATCCCAACTGGGAGTGTTCGCTGGAATTTCTCCTCCTCCGCTGTGATTACCTCTTTAATCAAGTGCCGATTAGTTACCAGTTCAGGATATATATCACCCATTCGGGAGATAACTATCTCAGCCATTTCACCAAGGAAAGGCTTATCCAAGCCCAGTTTCCTGCCAAAAAGCGAAGCACGCCTGAGTATTCGTCGCAGGACATATCCCCTCCCTTCGTTGGAAGACATTACACCATCGGCGATAAGAAAGGCAACGCCGCGTGAATGCTCAGCCACGATTCTAATGGCTCGGTCGGTATTCTCATCCCGACCATACTTTTTCTTGGATAAGCGGCGGATGCGGTCTACCAAAGGAGAAAACAAATCCGTTTCATAAGGGGAAGGCTTGCCCTGGATAGCGGCCAAAGTCCTCTCCAGCCCCATACCGGTATCAATGTTTGGTTTGGGCAAAGGAGTGCGTTGTCTTTTTTTGTCCTGATTGTACTGAGTGAATACCAGATTCCATATCTCGGAGAAGCGACCACAGTCGCAATTGGGCTTACATTCAGCTTTACCACAGCCAAACTCTTCACCAAGGTCATAATGAATCTCGCTGCATGGCCCGCAGGGACCGGAATCACCAACCGGCCCCCAGAAATTATCCTCTTCGCCGAATCGCAATATCTTCTCAACGGGCACGTCAATTTCTCGCCAATAGGCGAAGGCTTCATCATCATCAAGATAGATAGTGACCCAGAGCCGCTCCTCGGGCAGCTTCAAATGCGCGGTAACAAACTCCCAAGCCCAGAAAATAGCCTCTTTCTTAAAATAATCGCCCACGCTGAAATTGCCCAGCATCTCAAAGAAGGTAAGGTGTTTGCTATCACCCACCGAATCTATATCAGTGGTGCGAAAGCACTTCTGGCAGGAAGCTAATCGCCGGCTAGGTGGGGCCTCCAATCCCAGGAAATATGGCTTAATTTGCACCATGCCCGCGCTGGTCAACAGTAAAGTAGGGTCCCTGTGAGGCACCAAGGAGGAGCTGGGGATAATCTCATGCCCCCTATCCTGGAAAAAATTCAGAAAGGCTTGCCTGAGTTCGTCACCAGTCACTTAGCAGTCACCTTCTTGATTTTAGAAGGTGCCAGCTCTAATGTCAATCAGGGTGGAAGAGAGTGTTCAGCAACGTCAATCTGAAAAGTCCAAATGAATTTGGGCGATGGAGAATCTCTGAGAATCTTCACTTCGCTCGTGGTGAAATAGCAGGCGCGACGCTTACGCCAACCAGAAATTTAGTTATTGCCCCTTCTTCGTATAATCAGGGCACCAGGTGGCGTTGGGACGCTCAGGGCGGTGACAAGCAGTTCTCCAGTTCCATTTACAACTGTCACACAGGAAAATATTCATGCCAAGGCTTTTCTTGACCCTGAGTTTTAATTTATCTATCCAACTGGGATTGATTTGCTTCTTCACCGTGTTCGGAGTGGCAGCCGGGGCAATAATATTCCCTAGATATCCTTAGATAGAGTGGCTAAGAATTCAGCGTTATTCTTTGTCTTAGCTAGCCTTTCCAAGATCCTTTGTGTAGCCTCGCCGTGATTAGGTGAATCGCTATCTATCATATTAACCACGCGTCTGAGCAGCCATACTTGTTTCAAGGTATTTTCATCCAGCAAAAGCTCTTCCCTCCTTGTGCCGCTAGGCATAATATCTATAGCCGGGAAGATTCTCCTCTCGAATAATTTTCTATCCAAGTGGAGTTCCATGTTACCTGTTCCCTTAAACTCCTCATATATGAGCTCATCCATACGGCTGCCGGTATCCACGAGGCAAGTAGCAATGATGGTTAGACTCCCCCCCTCCTCACTGTTGCGAGCAGTGCCGAAGAAGCGCTTGGGGGGATGCAGGGCTATTGAATCAATACCACCAGATAAAGTGCGTCCGCTAGGCGGCAGAGCTAAATTGTAAGCCCGTGTAAGCCTGGTAATACCATCAAGGAGAATGACTACATCTTTGCCCATTTCCACTAGCCTTTTGGCTCTCTCTAATGCTAATTCTGCTACCCGAGTCTGGCTCTCCACTGGTTCGTCGAAGGTGGCAGCGACAACCTCGGCCTTAACCGACCTCTTCATATCGGTGACCTCTTCAGGTCTTTCTCCAATAAGGCAAACCATAAGATAAATATCATTGTAGTTAGTAGCTATGCTATTGGCAATTTTTTGAAGAAGCACAGTCTTACCTGCCTTAGGTGGTGACACAATAAGCCCTCGTTGCCCCCGGCCTATAGGTGCCACAAGATTAATTAGACGGGTGGATAACTCATTTGATGTTGTTTCCAGATTAATGAGCTTATTAGGGAAGATGGGTGTCAAGGCAGCAAAATTGCGGCGCGTTCTTGCCAGTTCAGGGTCAAGTCCATTGATACTCTCTACTCGGAGTAAGCCGTAGTATTTCTCGCTTTCTTTAGGAGGTCTAGCCTGGCCATGAACAGCGTCGCCGTCTTTTAAGTTAAAACGGCGTATCTGGGAATTTGATACATAGACATCATTAGCACCACGCTGGAAGGTATCCTGTCGTAGGAAGCCGTAGCCCTCACTGATGATTTCTAAGACGCCCGTTACAAACACATTCCCCTGCTCCTCCGCTTCCGCTTGCAGGATGCGGTGGACAAGCTCGGATTTCTTCAAAGCAGAGTAGCCAATGATGCCACACTCCTTAGCTATTGCCTCCAATTCATCTCGATTTTTGCTTTCTAGTTCCACCATAGTTGACATAGTAACCTCTTTTTAAATGCATTTCCTTTTTCCCGATTGTATCGGGATGGTTTGGTGAGGGCTTTTACAATAACCCCTCTCTCGCCATCACCCTCTTCCAGTCATTCCTAAAACGCTCGATGCCGATATCTGTCAGAGGATGTCGTATCATTTGCAGTAACACCTCATAGGGCACTGTGACAATATGTGCACCAATCCTAGCTGCTGCTAAACAATGTTGAGGATGTCTGATACTGGCAGCGATAACTTGTGTTGGGAGTTGATAATAATCCAGGTATTCAACTATGTCAGCCACCACTTTCATTCCGTCCTCGCCAATGTCATCTAATCTGCCCACAAAAGGGCTTACAAAAGTGGCTCCTGCTGCTGCCCCTAGCAAAGCCTGGTTCAAGGTAAAGCATAGAGTGAAATTCACCTTTATGTTTTCCTTGACCAGCACTGAGGTGGCCTCCACTCCTTCAAGGCTTGCAGGTATCTTAACCACGATGTTGCCCGCCCATTTAGCTATTTCCCTGGCCTCAGTTACCATTGCTTGAACATCCTGGCCCAATACCTCAGTAGATACCGGACCAGAGACAATGGAGCAGATTTCCTGGACTAACTTTCGATAATCAACATTGCCTTCCCGCGATACAAGGCTAGGGTTAGTGGTTACGCCCACAACCACCCCTAACCTTACTCCGTGGCGAATATGTTCTATATTGGCAGTATCTAAAAATATCTTCATCTTCTTAATTCAAAGGTAGACTTGTTTGAGCGCCTTCAACAAGCGTTTCCTTGGCTGCCCCAACAAATCCCACAAACAACGGGTGAGGAGAATCAGGACGAGATTTAAATTCAGGGTGAAATTGGCAGGCAAGCATCCAGGGATGATCTCGCAATTCAACAATCTCCACTAACTTCCCATCCGGAGATAATCCGGAAGGCACAAGACCAGCTTCCTTCAATGGCTGGCGGAAATTATTGTTAAACTCATAACGATGGCGATGCCTTTCATAGACTACTTCGCTGCCACAGGCACGAGCTGCTATTGTTCCCGCTACCAGATGGCAAGGATAAGTCCCGAGCCTCATGGTCCCCCCCTTTTGCTCTATGCCATGCTGTTCAGGGAGGAGGTCGATGACAGGATAAGCGCTACTAGCATCAAACTCAGTGGAATTTACTTTGTCAGTATGAAAAACATGACGACCAAATTCGACGACCATAGTTTGCATCCCCAAGCATAAGCCCAAGTAAGGAATTTCCCTTTCTCGGGCAAATTTGGCAGCTTTTATCATGCCTTCAATTCCTCGATAACCAAAGCCACCAGGAACAATTATGCCTTGAACTTGTCCGAGTTTCTCATCGGCCAGACCATCCAATTGCTCTGAATCCAACCACTCTATTTTCACCTCACGATTGTGAGCCAATGCCGCATGACACAATGCTTCACGCACGGAGTAATACGCATCCCGGAGTTCTACGTATTTGCCTGCTAATCCAATAATCACAAGCTCTTTAGGAGCTTTCAACCTGGCTACTATGTTCCGCCATTCTTCTAAGTTACTTTTCTCGGCCCTTAATTCCAATCGGCTAACTACCAATTCCCCTAACCCGGCATCCTCAAGCACCAGGGGCACCTCGTAAATAGTTTCGCTGGTAACCAGAGAGATAACCGCCTCTTTATCTACGTCGCAAAATAGCGATATTTTGTCCTTTATCCCCTCGGATATCTCCTTATCGCTGCGACACAGTATGACATCGGGTTGAATACCAATTCTCCTCAGCTCGTTGACGCTGTGTTGAGTGGGCTTGGTCTTTAGCTCGTCTGTGGCAGCGATGTGTGGTAAAAAAGTAACGTGAATGTATAGCACATTATCTCTGCCTTCATCCTTCCTCATTTGCCTTATAGCTTCGAGGAAGGGTTGTCCTTCAATATCCCCCACTGTGCCACCAACTTCAACAAGCATTAAATCAGCACGGGATATTTCGACCACTTCCCTTATCCGCCTCTTTATTTCATTGGTTACGTGGGGAACCACCTGAATTGTACCCCCCAGATAATCTCCTCGCCTCTCCTGAGCAATGATAGAAGAATAGACTTGACCGGAAGTAACATTAGAGGCTTGGGTTAGCTCTACGCCGATAAACCTCTCATAATGTCCCAAGTCCAAATCAGTCTCAGCACCATCCTGAGTAACAAACACTTCACCGTGCTGGTAAGGAGACATCGTCCCCGGGTCAACATTCAGGTAAGGATCAAGCTTTTGTACAGAGACAGATATACCACGGCTTTTCAATATTTTCCCTATGGAGGCTACTGAAATTCCCTTCCCTACAGAACTAACTACGCCACCAGTAATAAAAATGTATTTGCTCACTGCTCATTACAAGAATATATTACACGAGTATAAAGAAAACTAAATCCTGCAGGTTGATATTAGAATGCGAAACAAACCCGAATTCTCTTGCATTATAAAAAGTCACAGTTAGAATTGTCAAGTCTGCGATTTGAATCACAAAAAATCTAACCGAAGAATTATTATGCAGCCTGGTTAAACTTCAGAAGGAAGTGAGACCAGGCTAAGGATTTGACAGGCACTATGGAGAGTTGTAGCATTTTGGCAGCATCGACCTGCCTAGAATTGACTGACATTACATACATAGTTGAATCTGAACTCAAATCTGAGGCAAAGTAAAATTAACAGGAGGACGAAAAAATGAAAGTATTGGTTCTTGGCGGAGCTGGAAGGATGGCTTACGCCACAATGAAAGATTTGCTGGAGATAGATACTGATGAGGTGTCTAAAGTCGTCATAGCGGATATAAACTACGAAAAGGTGAAAAATGTAGCTGACAAATTTCAAAATGAAAAATTGGTGCCGGTATGCATCGACATAGCTGAATATGCGAAGTTGGTAGACCTGATGAAAGGGAGTGATGTTGTTATAGATTCAACCTATGTTTCTGGTACTACTTCTCTATCTATTATTAAGGCGGCTCTAGAAGCCCGAGTGCACGTGATCAATCTCGGCCAGCTTGGCAAAGAAGAAGAAAAACAGGCTGCAACCATGAGCGATGCATTCACGAAAGCAGGGTTAAGTGTTATTCTGGGCTTAGGAAGTTCGCCAGGTATATCGAATCTGATGGTGAGAGAGTTGGCAGACAGATTGGACACCATGAACACTGTGGAAATAAGCTTCGCCTATGAAAGCGTAGGGACTTCAACCTTACCGATTAAGGAACCTTTTGCGTTTGCGTTTGAGGAGTTTGTAGAACACCCGTTGATTTTCCAGGACGCAAAATTTGTGACCATACCACCTCAAAGCGGCATCCAGTACATTGAATTCCCTGCTCCAATAGGGATGCGCCCTGCATTTTGTATTCCTCATTCAGAGGTCTGGACTGTCGCCGAGACCTTCGAAGAGAAGGGTATAAAGAATGTAAGCGTGAGAGCCGGCTTTGCACCCGATTTCGTGAAAAAGGTGAACTTTCTGGTTGACTGTGGCCTTATGAGTCATAAGCCTCTCAAGGTAGGCGGCATTGATGTCATCCCTAGTGATGTTCTCTTCTCTTGCCTGGCACAACTTCCCCCTGAAGAAGGGGAAGTTGTTGATTATGGCTGTACGCTAGTTGTAGCTGTAGGGACGAAGAATAAAGAGAAAGTGGAGTACAAAGCGTTGATGCTTAACCGCCCCTATAAAGGATTGACTAACGCACAGCATAGAACTGGACATTCACCCTCGATAACAGCTAGAATGCTCTACAAAGGTGAGATTAAGACGAAGGGGGTGTTCCCTCCAGAGAGAGGCGTGGACCCGAAGCCTTTCTTCAGAGAACTTACCAAAAGGGAGTTGGAGATAGCGGTAACCTCTAGAACTTTTGTTTGATGGAGTTCAACCTGGGATTTAGTCTCTCACGCAACAGCCTATTCTGATTGAAAAACGAGGCTGAAAGAAGGGTTTCAAGCAACCCGGTTAGTAAGGCCTGTGATTAGTTGGAAGAGTTCGGAGCGAGCATTCATTGCGTAACACAACATGTCCGCTGCCGAGGCTGAACCCTGGCCTTGGTGGGTAGTAGAGGAATTTCACTTCGATGAGCCAGAAATAGCTTTCGCGAAAGCGAATCTTCTACCGATTGCAGACCACGAGATGCATGAGGCATGGACACAGCTCTGGGGAGATTTGAAAACCTCGATAGCAGGCTAATGATAAAACCTGCCCGAGTGACAGAGAGGCACCATGCCTGTGTAGTATGGTGACTCTTTTTTAAGAAGAAAACTGCAAACCATGCAATAGCGTATGATCCATGTTCAGCAAGACCCGCAGGATTCAGTTCACAAACTGCCCCCCGAAGGCTTTTCCCGAAGGGAAAAATCGACTTTGATAGGGCACTTGATGGTGGTGAAGGAGACCACACCATGGAAGGCACCCCGGGAGTTGAGATTGTCAAAGACCTCAAAAGAGGCACCAATGACTATGTCGCTAAAAAACCAGGATATGATGTGTTCCTGGGTACAGACATGGAGTATCTGCTAAATGGTTTGGGGTCAAGCCTGGTGATACTCTTATTTTGGTTAGTCTGTATACAGATGTTTGCGTCCACTACCCCACAGCGTCGGCGCATCAAGGTGATTACCACGTTTGTGTAGTGGAGGAATGTTGTGCGGGGACTAGCAGTGATGCACATAACGCTGCCCTGACAGCTATCGAGTAGCTGGAGACTGGCGTCAGGTTAAAACTGGATGATATGCTGAGTGCCATAGTTAAATATAAGACACAAAAACAGTATTAACTTTGGTTACACAGTGTTCAAGTCGAAAAGTAACATAACAAGCGTTGCCCGGGGCTTGGCGTTCTTGGGTTTCCCAGCGCTAAAAATGGCCGTAGTCAACTCGATGACACCGGCGTATCTATTCAACTACCCAGTGTTGCCACCATTACCGCTTTTATAGTGTGGATTCTGTTTTCAGCCTCCTCGAAAACTATAGAAGCCTCCGATTCGAAAACCTCCTCAGTAACCTCCATGCTCTCCAGACCGAATTTCTGGTAGATGTCCTCACCGACGGTTGTTTCCCTATTATGGAATGCAGGCAAGCAGTGCATGAACTTCACCTTCGGGTTGCCTGTCATTTTGACCAGTTCTTTATTTACCTGGTACGGCCTCAGAAGCTCGGTTCTTTCCTTCCACACTTCTTCTGGCTCACCCATGGACACCCAAACATCCGTATAGAGAAAATCGCAACCTTTTACCCCCTCTTCCATGTTGTCCGGTATATTTATCCTAGCTCCTGTCTCTCTGGCGATTTCCTTCGCCTTTTGCACAAGTTCCTGCCCCGGCTGCATGCTCTTTGGAGCAATGCAACGAAAATCCATTCCCATCTTTGCTGTACCAATAAGGAGCGAGTTTCCCATATTAAATCGAGCATCCCCCAGGTATGCGAGCTTTACCTGGCTTAAAGGTTTGTCGGTGTGTTCTATGATGGTAAGAATATCCGCCAGCACCTGGGTGGGATGAAACTCGTTGGTAAGCCCATTCCAAACAGGCACCTTCGAATATTCGGCAAGCAACTCCACAACCTCCTGTCCAAACCCGCGGTAGCCAATTCCATCGTACATTCTACCCAGTACACGAGCCGTATCTTTCATGGATTCTTTCTTGCCCAGTTGCGAGGCGGATGGGTCCAGATACGTTACCCTCGCCCCCTGATCACAGGCAGCTACTTCAAAAGCACACCTCGTTCTGGTGGAGCTCTTTTCAAAGACTAGAATGATTTTCTTGCCGGTCATCCTTGGCTGCTCGGTACCGTTGTAATGCGCCCATTTCAGGTGGGCAGAAAGGTCTAGTAAAAATTTAATCTCTTCTGGTGAAAAATCCAGTAGCTTGAGAACGCTCCTGTTTCTGAGATTGCAGGCCATTTTGCTGGTCCTCCTTTTAATAATCACTAATCCTGCAGCACGAGATTACCCCGTATTAAATACAGGATTCGCCCAACGTTTCTTAACACCCCCTAATATCTTCCTCGATTGGTTGTGACCTCTGAAAAAGCTTTACGACCTCACGGATTGAATCGAAGATATAGTCCGGGGTAATATTCGAAGATTTCAGGTCCATTTCCTGAAATTCCCCCGTTTTTACAAGCGCTGTTTTTAGTCCCGCCCTCCCGGCACCCAGAATGTCAGTCTTGACTCTGTCTCCCACCATGAGGATTTTACTCCTCTCCATATTTCCCATGGTATCAAGGGTGCTATCGAAAATATAGCAATTCGACTTTCCAATATAGGTAGCCTTAATACCAGCAGCATCTTCAAGCATCTTCCCGTATGTCCCTACTGTTAACTCAAGCTCTCCCATGTTATTATCGGTAATCTCAGTAATCATAACGACCAATTTTGCGCCTTTTAAAAGAAAGCGGAGCGCTCTGTTCAGATTTTGGAAGTTGAAACCATCGCGAAAATCTCCCAGAGCAATATATTCCGGATTATCAGGGTCATGGTGGAGATTGCGAAACTCTTCCAGACCCTCCCCTTTGAGCATTACCCAACAAGACTTCGGATTCAGAGTTTCCAGATGTTGAGCGATGGCAAAGGAAGCGGTAATGACCTCATGTTGGTAAACAGCGAACCCCTTCTTGCTCAGGTTTTCTGTGCATGGCTTTCTGCTCTTCAGGGTGCTGTTGGAGAGAATTCGAATACTAACTCCCTTTCCACGACGGGAGTCGAGGAGCTCAATAGCCCCAGGATATACTTTATCCTGGAACTCAAGTACCCCATCAAGATCGAATATGACACCCGCTATCTCGTCTTTCACCTCATCCCCTTTACTCGTAGTAGGGCAGAATAGCCATGTGACTATTCTGCCCTCTATCTGGTAATTCGAGTGCCGGTTTTACCCTCAAGGGCCTTACCACAACTTCGGGAAGGGTTATAATCACCTCCCGTTCGCGCGATGGGTCTTTGTTCGTCTCCTCCAGGAACATGGTGGCCGCCCTCATTTTGGACTCCATACTCCCCTTGCCGAAGAGCCCTTCTTTCAGCATCTCCTTTGCTTCAGCCAAACTCAGCTTCTCCAGCGCCTTCTGCTGAGGCAAAGTCTTTATCAATCACCGCTTCGACACCACACAGGTCACGGTCATCCTCCCTAACCACTAGGATGCCTCTTTTCCCCCTACGGCGATTACAATCTCGCCAGCATCAAGCATACTCTTGATAATCCTTGCCATCTGAATATGTACCGGCATCGGCGACGGTACTACGCGCCTATAACCACGGGCACTATCTTCGACAACATCCCATCCCTTTTCCTGCCGCAATTGCTCTGCCTGGCTGGCACTATAAAAAGGACCGATGGGTTTAGAGGGATTCTGGAAAGCGGGATCGTTCTTATCCACTACTACCTCAGTTACCACGGTGGTGATATTATGTAGTGCTCCTGCTTGCCTCAGGCGGTTAGCCAGTGTGTTCTGAATCATGTAGCCTATAAAGCTCTGGGTAGCTGCCCCACAGATATCCAGAGGTAACGGCGGCACTACATCCTCAGCGATCTCGTGGGCGAGGAGCAGATTACCCACCTGCGGACCATTGCCGCGGATGATGACAATGCGGCTTCCTCCTTTGAGCAGGTCCAGCAACTGGTCTGCAGTGCATCGTATATTTTCATATTGTTCCTCAGCGCTTCCCTTCTGTTCTGCCCTGAGAACCATGTTGCCGCCAAGTGCGATGACAAACGTCTTACTCTTGTTCCTATCCATAATCTTCCCTCTCCCCCAATCTTTTCTCTCCGGCAGAATTAAGAAACATTAACTATTGCCACAAAATCTCAAAAAAGAGCCCTGTTTTGCCAGTCAGATTATCCCTTTAATAACCTTTAATCTGTTTCGGGAAGTAGTCCTCACACTTGCCCTCTCGATAGATGTCCAGCGTCGTACAGTGAAGGGTACCACCTAGTGGGTCCACTTTGTCATACGGAATCGGAGCCACCTCGAAGCCGAGCTTATCCAGTTGCTCGCAGTACGCCGTCTCATGCGCCTCCACAAAGACCGTCTTGGGGCCGAGCGAGAAGATGTTCATCGAGATCCACGACACACCCTTCTCCGGCATGAGCAAGGTGGTTTTCGCTTTGTACACGTGGGTCGGCCAAGCCGCAGGGACCAGCTCCCAATCATTTTGCTTGAATAATTCCCAAAGCTGCGGGGTGCGCGGTGGCCAGTCTGGATTGGTACATACATAGCCCCGGCTGCAGCGGTACCAGATCCACATCAATGTGCCATGGCGAAAGGTTATCCGATTTACTAGGATCATCCGGTGTATCAAACTCCACATGGTGAACCCGGATGCCGAATTCAGCAAACATGCACTTCAGCCAATCCATGCCACCCCTGTTAGTCACACGCGAGCACTGGTGAAAGGTGTCTTTGCCGAAACGCATGACATCGGCAGCATCCCAAAGGGGCTCCTCCTCCGTCAATTGAAACTCCCAATAATATAGCTTCTGTTTCATTTCCTCCGGTGTCCAGACGTCGTCGAAGTAGTACCAATAACTTTCGACATAAGACTCGTCCGTCAGCCTGGGCTTGGGAGCGTTAAACCAGACCATTTCCAGGTCTTCTTTAAAGTACTGCTCACAGAGTGGCTGTAGATTCAGATATTCATACCACCGCGAGCGACGGCAGGGTGCTGCCTCAATGAGGTAGTTGTCATGACATAGGAACACATCCCGAGGATTATTGATGCCGTGGCAGTTCAACTGCGTCCAATCCGGTGTCGATACGGATTTATTAAACATACAAGGGTAAAGCACTACCCGCCCGACCATGACCTCCGTTTCTCCAGTACTGACACGAAATAATCCATCTGCTGATTGGCTGCAGCCACTATCTCCTCTGGAAACGGCCCATACCTCGGCAGGGGATAGCCGCCTTCCGGGAGATCATGTTGCCAGGCCAGCTCCGAAGCAGGAATGTTCGTCCCTTCCGGTCTTCCCACGATGACACGCTTCAACGGGTCCCACTCATTCCAAGAGTTGACAATCTTTGGCATTTCAATACCCTCCTTATGTCATATTATTATAGGTTATGCCTTCTACTTTTTTACGAAAAGATCATGCATCTTTACAAACTTCGATAGTATTTCGCCCAACTTCGGCATTCCGATTTCGCGAAGCTCATAAGAGGCTCTTGTATTAGGTTTCTTAATGTCAATGATTCTGCTCAAGTTAATAGGTGTTCCAATAACTACCGCATCACAATCAACCTTGTTAACAGTCGCCTCCAGATCCTTTAGTTGCTGTTTGCCATAGCCCATTGCTGGCAGAAGCGTTCCAATATACGGATAACTCTTGAAGGTTTCGCTAATGCTACCCACTGTGTACGGTCTCGGGTCAACCAGTTCTCTCGCCCCATGCTGTCGGGCAGCAATCGTGCCCGCACCGTATTTCATCTCCCCATGCGTCAGCGTCGGGCCGTCTTCAATGACAAGCACTTTCTTTCCCTTGATAACTTCGGGGTCATCAACCTGAATCGGTGAGTTGGCTTCAATTACGGTTGCATTCGGATTTGTCTTAGCAATATTTTCTCGCACCCTTTGGACATTTTCCGGAGGGGCACTATCGATCTTATTGATAACCACCACATCGGCTATTCGCAAGCAGATTTCCCCGGGATAGTATGAGACCTCATGGCCCAGACGATGGGGGTCAGCAACAGTTATCATCAGGTCGGTGTTATAAAACGGAAAGTCATTATTTCCCCCATCCCAGACAATAACGTCACAGCCCTTCGGGTCTTCTTCCGCAGCCGTTAAAATGTCCTGATAGTCCACCCCTGCGTATATAACGTTTCTGCGCACGACGTGTGGCTCGTACTCTTCCATCTCCTCAATGGTGCATTTGTGCTTCTCCAGGTCCTCTAACTCGGCAAAGCGCTGTACCCTCTGGGCAACCAAATCGCCATACGGCATAGGATGGCGTATAGCAATAACCCTGAGGCCTCTTTCCATCAAGAGCTCTATAATTCTTCTTGAAGTCTGGCTTTTACCCGCGCCCGTTCTCACCGCACACACGGCGATAACAGGTTTCTTGCTCTTAAGCATCGTGTCCCTTGGACTGAGCATCATGTAGTTTGAACCAGCAGCATTTACAATTGCGCCGAGACCCATCACATGCTGGTAAGAAACATCACTATAGGAAAAGACGCAGAAATCAACATTTAACTCCCTTATAAGTCTCGGCAATGCCTCCTCCGCGTAGATTGGAATTCCCTCTGGATAGAGATTACCAGCCAGTTCAGGCGGGTACTTCTTATCCGCGATGCCTGGTATTTGTGCACCAGTGAATCCCACCACGTTGTACTTTACTTTGCCCCTAAAGTACACGTTGAAATTGTGAAAGTCCCTGCCCGCGGCGCCAATAATCAATACATTTTCCCTTTTTCCCATAAGTAATATGTCTTCCTTGATCTCTAAAATTCCATTATGCGCCCGACGTCAGGTGAAGAATCGGTTAGCTGCCTCATTCGATGTCAGAAAAGTTGCTATATTGGTTCAGTTGTTTTCGGGCAAATCGGCTATGATAAAATGTTACCACTCTCCTCAGTTCTCCTCAAGTCCTTGTCCTTGTTCACGAATCTAATTTCTTTCTTGCCGCTGTTCACCTCTTTTCTATAATTAGGCTGTTTAATTTTTATTTTCGGTTCGGTTTCGGGTGTTTTGGCATCCCTGCAGGGCAGCATTTCACATATCGCCACCTTGGCGGGGAATAAAACCCCACCCTACGAAGTGTTCCAAATTTTGTAGTGCGACCCTTCAGAGCCTATCCCAACCCCGTATCGAGTGCGAGGTAAGGTGCAGCCGGGATGCAGCACGAGGCTACCCCGTATCAAATAGGGGACTAGCACTACATTTTTGATCAGCCTCGCAATAACTCCTTCCATATCATCATGTTAAGAGAATGCCGGTATTGGTTCAGTTGTTTTCGGGCAAATCGAGAGCCAAAATGCTACCACTCGCCTTACCTTTTGTCAACACACATGTCCTGAAATTCTTTGCGGAGTTGGCCCTGAGCAATGTGAGACTGTTTCGTTTCGCTCACAATAACAGAGAGAGAAGCTCAGAGTGAACAAAGGCTGAGGGGTCAGGGCTTTGCCCTATAATTATATTCCTGACAGGGGCAAAGTATAGACGGTGAATTGGCGAAGGTCCGAGTTTTCGCAGACAGGATATGTGCCTTCCTGTTCCATAGCCTTTATGCTGAGCAAATCCATAGCCAGGATAAATTTGGTCAAATTCCTCCATCATACGGTCTCGGGTGACCTTGGCTATGATAGAAGCACAGGCAATGGAGAGACATGATTTATCACCTCTAGTTATCCCCCTTTGAGGGATAGGACATTGAGACAAGCTCAGCCTATCAATGAGGAGGAAGTTCGGTTGTTTGGACAGTTTTTCTACCGCCTGCATCATAGCCAGTTTGGTTGCCCTGAGGATATTGATGGAGTCAATCACTTGCGGGGGAACGATGCCAATGCCCACAGCCACAGCCTCTTTGTTAATCAAGTCAAAGAGGGATTCACGTTTTCTGGAGTTTAGTTCCTTGCTATCCCTGACTAACTCAAACCAGGGCAGGTTTGCCAGGTGGGGCAGGATAACAGCACCGGCGACTACCGGGCCAGCGAGAGCTCCTCGCCCAGCTTCATCAATACCAGCGATTAGCACATAGCCCTGTGATTTAAGCTCATTTTCATGACCAAGGTTTGGTAGCTGTAACATATCTCTCCCAAAGTCACAAAGATGGAAGCAACAACGTGCTCACCCTATCCCAGATAATCTCAGCAATTTTCTCTTCAGGCAGCGAGGCATCTATCAGCAACCAGCAGTCGGGCTCGGCGGCCGCCATCTTGAGGTACCCCTCCCTGACTCGATGGTGGAACGATAAGTCCTCTAGCTCAAAGCGGTCTTTCAAGCTTTGCTTCCGCGCTAATCCTTGCTCAGGGGACATATCTAAAAGAATTGTGAGGTCCGGCTTGAGGTTCCCTGTTGCCATATTATTGACTGTCTCCACAGTGGTCAAATCAAGTCCCCGCCCATAGCCCTGATAGACCAGGGTAGAGTCAGTGAAGCGGTCGCAGATGACTACCTTAGTTTCTTCTAAAGCAGGACGAATTAGCTCAGCTACCAATTGGACACGGGAGGCAGCAAAGAGGAACAGTTCAGCTTGGGGCGCAATGGAGGAGCCTCGTTTTCTCTTGAGCAATTTTCTTATCTCAGTGCCCAGAGATGTGCCTCCGGGCTCATGGGTTAATACCACAGGGATGTTTTGTTGCTCAAGCTTCTTCAGCAAGAGCCTGGATTGGGTGCTTTTGCCGCAGCCTTCGCCACCTTCAAAGGTGATGAATGGTCCCAAGAATTACCTCGATTTCCTTTTGCCGCTGGGTTCCAGGCTCCGGTTACCAGAGTTGAAACCACTACGTCCAGCC
>JAUWQP010000013.1 GCA_030611015.1 Chloroflexota bacterium
TTCTCAATATTATCTGAATAAGTGTTGAGCAAGGCAACCATGTACTCAACGGGGTAGTTTGCCTTGAGGTAGGCGGTGCGGTAGGCAATGAGGGCATAGCTAACACTGTGGGCTTTATTGAAAGCGTATCCGGCGAAGGGCTCGATTAAGGAAAATACCTCCCTGGCTAGTTCTGGCGATATGTTATTTTTTTTAGCTCCGGCAATGAAATTGCGCTCCTCTTTCTTCATCACCGAAGGTATCTTTTTACCCATAGCTTTACGAAGAATGTCAGCCTGGCCCAGGCTATAGCCGGCTAGAGCCTGGGCGATGAAAAGTACCTGTTCCTGATAAACGATAACTCCGTAGGTTTCTTTTAGAATCTCTTTCAGAATGGGATGGGGATAGCGGATAGGGGCAACGCCCTGCTTCGCCCTGATAAAAGTGGGAATTTGCTCCATGGGGCCAGGGCGGTAGAGTGCCACCATAGCTGCGATATCGCTGAAGTTGGTGGGCTTGAGTTCCTTAATATAGCGGCGCATCCCGGCGCTTTCCAGCTGGAAGATGCCTGTGGTTTCCCCGGAGGCGAGCAACTCAAAGGTTTTAGCATCGTCGAGAGGAATGTGCTGCAAATCCAGGGAGACTCCACGAGTTTGGGCAATAATTTCTCTAGCTTTGGCCAGAATGGTCAAATTAGATAGTCCCAGGAAGTCCATCTTCAACAATCCCAGGCGGGCGATGCTTCCCATATGGAACTGAGTCATGACAGTGCGCTGCTCACCCTTTCCCAGCAATTGTAGCGGCACATATTCGATTAGGGGCTCATGCGCTATAACTACGCCGGCGGCATGGGTACTGGCGTGCCTGACCAATCCCTCCAATTTCCTGGCTGAGTCCATCAGGTTACGTATTGCTGCGTCCTGGTGATAAATATCATAAAGCTCCCTGCTCTGTTCCAGGGCTCTATCCAGGGTTATGGTCAGCTCCAGAGGAATGAGTCGAGCTACCCGGTCAACCTGACCATAAGGCATGCCTAAAGCCCGACCCGTGTCCCTTATCGCTGCTCTGGCTCCCATGGTGCCAAAGGTAATAATTTGAGCTACGTGGTCGGAGCCATATTTCTGGTTAACGTAGGCCAGGACTTCATCACGGCGGTCGTCCTGAAAATCAATGTCAATATCAGGGAGCTCGCGGCGCTCGACATTAAGGAATCGTTCGAAAACAAGCCCATATTCTAGTGGGTCTACATCAGTGATGCCCAGGCAGTAAAGAGCCAAGCTGGCAGCAGCACTTCCCCGAACACCAAAATAGATGCCCCGTTCTCTGGTAAAGGAGATTATATCCCAAACAACGAGGAAGTAATGGGCAAACCTTGTCTTCTGGATGACATCAAGCTCGTGGCTAAGCCGTTCCTTGACCTCTGAGCCGGGCTCAGGATAACGTTTTCCCAGGCCCTGCCAGCAGAGCTCAGCCAGGAAATCATCAGCTTCTCTGCCCTCGGGCAATTCTACCTGTGTCAGATGTAGCTTGGTGAAATCTAGCTCCATCTGACACATATCAGCAATAGCTTGAGTATTCTCCACAGCCTGAGGTAAGTCTGCAAACAGTTGTTCCGCCTCTTCAGGGCTTTTCAGGTAGAAGAAATCGCCAGCCATCTTCAGCCTTTTCTCATCATACACAGAGGTATTGGTCTGTACACACAAAAGGAGTTCATGGGCTGGGGCGTCTTTTTTATCAACGTAATGCACATCGAACGTGGCTACCGGTGGTATGTTGAGTTTAGCGGACAGCGCAACAAGCTCCTGGTTGATTTGCTCCAGTTCAGGAATAGGATGCCTTTGAATCTCCAGGTAGTAATCGTCGAAGACTTCCTTGTACCACGAAGCTGTTCTGCCAAGCTCGTCGTTTCGTCCTTCGAGGATAAGTCGAGCCAGTTCCCCGTGAGCACACCCCGAAAGGGCAATAAGGCCATCATGATGAAGCTTGAGAAGCTCCTTATCTACCCTGGGCTTATAGTAAAATCCCTCGAGGTGGCTTTTAGTAACCAGTTGGAGCAAATTACGGTAGCCCTTTTCATTCTTGACCAGTAAAGTAAGATGATAGTGGCTCTTGTGGGCTGGGTCTCGGCTATGGCAATCGGTCTCGGCGACATAGACTTCGCAGCCAATGATTGGTTTTATCCCTGCTTCCTTAGCTGCCACATAAAAATCAATAACGCCATACATGGCGCCGTGGTCGGTGATAGCAAGGCTGTCCATGCCCAACTCTTTGGTACGGGCAATAAGCTGGGGGATGCGGCACATGCCATCGAGCAAGCTATATTCGGTGTGGACGTGAAGGTGAGCAAACTTTTGTGGCATTGGTTAGATTATAGCATTTGTGGCAAGAGCACCAAACGGGGGATTTCTCACTCTCAAAAATTTCTTCACATCGCCTCTCTTCTGTCCAATTCTGGACATTTTGGAAGTGGCTCATCCCCAGCTTTTTGTAGTTTCCTGACCTATCATGCTTTGTCGTGAGTGCTCGACTGAGTTCATGCCGAAGCTTCAGCCGAACAGCCCGGTTGTCCAATGGATTGGCATTGGGGTTCGAACTGCATGTTCCACAGGTCTTCCGTAAGCCCATTCTATGTTTTGCCAGAACGGCACTATTGCCATTTGGGTAATTGCGTATTATGATGTCTGGGAAAGGATTCGTGATGCAGTGGGACAGCGAATACCATACTGTTGTACTGACTGTCCCACTTCACGATGTCGGCAAGTTCGTCCACCGGGGTAAATTTCTGTATCTCGACAAAAGACAACATCCAGAGTTTTCCGTCTTATTGGCTCCGCGAACCGGAGGTGGTCGAGAAATACCTTGAGAAACCGATCCAGCGGTGAGGTTAATAGCCAAGCCCTGTGTAATGGCCAGCAAACACTCTCTATAGGTGATTTGTTAAAAGCGATGTAACCGATATCAAGATGCCTAATTTTCGCAGCTACTTGAAAATAGGATGCCTGGCCGGTCTTAAGCGGGGCTGGCGTAGTTTCGGCTGGATATGCCGGATTATTATTCCTGTTTCACTGCTGGTAACCCTCCTTCAGTGGACAGGCTGGCTGAATCAACTCAGTTTCTTATTAAGTCCCTTGATGAACCTGATCAATCTACCTTTCCAGGCAGCATTACCAATCATTGGCGGAATGTTAATCAATGCTTATGTCACTATCGCTGCCATGACAGCCCTACCATTCACCATTGAGCAGATGAAGCTGATTACCGTATTCACCCTGATTTGCCATAACCTCATTATTGAGGGAATTATTCAGCACAAATCGGGGATTAATGTCATCAAGATAACACTTATTCGTATTGCAGCAGCTATCCTGACGGTGCTCATCGCTTCCCAGTTTCTCGGTGATACCAGCCAGAGTCTCCCGGTGGCTGCCCAGTTTACTTTTGACGCTCCACTGCTCATGGTTCTGAAGGATTGGGCAGTAAACCTGATGACCTTACTCTTAAGAATTTTGGGCATCATCATGGTTATCATGATCACGCTGGAAATATCCCAATCTCTGGGATGGACCGAGTACTCCGTGAAAATTTTCCGACCTTTGATGAAAGTGTTGGGCCTACCCGAGCGAGCGGCAACCTTGTGGGTAATCAGCGTCGGCTTTGGCCTGACGTACGGCGGGGCTGTTACTATTGACGAAGCTAAAAGGAGAATCTTGAACAAAGAAGAATTAGAGCGCCTCCATATCTCCATCGGCATCAATCATAGTATGGTGGAGGACCCTCCATTATTTCTGGCGCTAGCGATAAACCCCTTCTGGGTATGGGTACCCAAGCTGCTCATGGCAATAATAGCCGTGCAACTTTATCGAGCTATACACTACCTTAAGAACAAGTTGCTTCACTGAGGAACAGATTTTCAACTGCCTGTGTCTCCTAACTGATGGAAATTCGGTGAGGAAGGAACTAATCCTCGAACTGGAATTGAGACACACCAGATATAGAGATGAACCAGCGACAGGGACGGAAGAATCTCAGGCTCTATCAAGTAACCCGGATCGTCGAAAGGGAGTTCTCACCCTCATGGGAACCCCGTTTGAAAAGCCTATCAAGCTTTGGTTAAAACCAGCGGGAAGAACCTGATTCTCTAAATGAGATTGTATGCAATTCTGCTTTTTATCCGGGAAATCAGGGTATAGACCATAATTAATTTGCGTGGTGCTGCTCGGAATCTTGCTCTTATGGACAGAATGTTTTATCCTTAAAATGGATTTTGGCTTGGAGAGTAGCACCGAGCAAAAGGAGGAATTGCCATGGAGAAAGACAGAATTTCGTATCACGAATCCGTACGTCGAGTATACGATAGGATCAAAGAAGATGGTATGAATAACATCTGGGACAGATACGAAGCCCAGGGAATGGGAGGCAATCCCGACCAGCGTTGTCCCTTCTGTATGGGGGGAGTTCGCTGTGACCTGTGCTCCAACGGGCCGTGCCGCGCCGATGTTGCCAAGGACAAGAGAGGCGTGTGCGGCATCACCGGAGATGGTATGGCGATGCGCATGATGCTCCTCAGGAATATACTGGGAGCTTCAACATATCACTATCACACCGAGCAGACTGTCAAGACACTTCGCGCTACAGCCAAAGGCGAGACACCTTTTAGAATAATCGAGAAGGACAAATTGAAGGTATTTGCCGGTAGGCTGGGAGTAGCTACCTCAGGCACAGCCGAGAAAACGGCTCTGTCTCTCTGCGATTTCGTTGAAGCTGACTTCAACCGTAAAGCCGATGAACCGAGCCAGATAGTTGAAGCCCTGGCCCCCGACGAACGAAAGAAAACCTGGAAGAATCTGGACTTGTTTCCCGGCGGAATATACGGTGAGATGCTGCGTGCTACAAGCTCCTGTCTCACTAACGTGGACGGCTATTATGTCAGCCTGGCACTTAAAGCGATGCGCCTGAGCATAGCGATGGCCTACCAGAGTCAAATTGTAAATGAGTACTGCCAAGATATTATCTTCGGTCTTCCCAGGCCACATAAGATGCGTGTTGACCTCGGAGTTCTTGATCCCGATTATGTTAATGCTTTGCCGAATGGGCATGAGCCCTTCCTCGGTTTCGCGATGGTTCAGTTGGCCAGAAAGCCGGAGTGGCAGAATAAAGCCAGAGCGGTCGGGGCAAAGGGATTGCGCGTTATTGCCAACATCGAGACCGGTCAGGAGATGATTCAAAGATGGGAAATGGATGACGCCTTCTATGGTTTTACAGGTAACTGGATAATGCAGGAGGCTGTTCTCGGCAGTGGTTGTGTTGACCTCTTTGCCTGCGATATGAACTGCTCGATGCCGGTCGACCCGGCTTATGCCAGGAAGTACAAAATAAGGCTGGTACCGGTCAGCGACCTGGTTGCTTTCGAAGGCATTACCGAGCGTATCAATTATGAGCCTGCAAAGGCGGAGGAGCAGGCAGCCCGGCTGTTGCAGATGGCTATAGAGAATTTTAAAGAACGCCATGCCTCGGTGCAGCCGGTTACGGGTTTGCCGATGAACGAAGCCACGGTCGGGTTCTCCTCGGAAAGCATCGTTGAAGCTCTGGGTGGCTCCTTGGAGCCCCTCCTGGAGGTAATCAAAAACGGTACCATCAGGGGTGTGATTGGCCTTATCTCATGTACTACTCTGAGAGACAGCGGTCAGGATGTACACAGCGTGCGGATGGCTAAGGAACTGATTAAGCGTGATCTTCTTGTCCTTTCCATGGGTTGTGGTAATGGGGCAATGCAGGTAGCGGGTTTATGCCGCCCTGAGGCAAGTGAGTTTGCGGGCACTGGTCTTAAGAGTCTCTGCCAGACTCTGGGTATACCACCGGTATTGAGTTACGGAACGTGTACTGATACCGGGCGTATTGCCGATCTGCTGGCTAGCATATCCAGCGCTTTGGGAAATGTACCTGTCTCCGAACTACCTATGGCTGCCGTCGCCCCCGAGTATATGGAACAGAAAGCGACTATTGATGCCGTCTTTGCCCTGGCTTTTGGTCTTTATACCTATGTGAATCCGGTACCCACAGTTACCGGAGCACCGAATTTGGTTCACTTGTTGACACAGGACTGCAAGCAGCTAACCGGCGGTATATTGAATGTCGAAAAAGACCCCGTCCAAGCTGCGAATGCTATTCTGGCCCACATAGAAGCGAATCGAAAAAAGCTGGGCATATAAAGTTGGAAAGAACCTAATCCTCGAAAGGGGATTGAAACCAATCCGCATTGGTGTCAAGAAATTCCTGCAAGAATATTCAAGATTTTTCCCGCCCTCGGCTATGGGTAAGGGATGTTTGTAGGAAGAGAGCCTAGAAATTCGTGATAGAATTTGGGGCGCGCTGCAGCACTACCATTATGGGGATAATGACAGAATCCCAATGCCTTTGTCTGGCTAAATAAGCCAGAGCGGAGTTATGTATTTAATGGTCTTTCGGTATATAATGAGCAGCAATCTAAGGAAGGCCATTATAATTTTGTTTTAGGCCTAGAAGGTCCCGAGGGGCTACATCTCTGCACTCAGGTGAATTTGTCTTTAGTAAGAACGGCAGGTGAGTGCCCGGTCTTTAGCACTGAGGAACGGCTTATTGAGCAAGAGGACGATTATGAAAGTATTGGGTATTATGGGCAGCCCCAGAAGGCAAGGCAATACAGAGCTTCTTCTTGATAAGGCGATGGAAGGTGCCGTGGAGGCAGGAGCCGAGGTTGAAAAGGTGCTGGTCTCAAAACTCAAAATCTCACCATGCCTGGAAATATATGCCTGTCTCAAGGATGGCACCTGTGCCATTAAGGATGATATGCAATTGCTCTATAAAAAGCTTCTGGAAGCAGACCATATCATTTTTGCTTCACCGATATTCTTCTATGGTATTACCAGCCAGGCGAAGGCAGTAATAGACAGATGTCAGGCGCTCTGGGTAAGAAGACATGTGTTGGGCATGGGCAAGGAGGACAATCGGGTGCGCAGAGGGGCGTTCGTTTCAGTTGGCGCCACTCAGGGCAAAAAGCTCTTTGATGGCGCAGTGCTCACGGTGAAGTATTTCTTTGATGCTGTAGGTGTGAAGTATTCCGGTGATTTATTAGTCAGGGGAGTTGATAAAAAAGGCCAGATTGAGGAGCATCCTGCGGCTCTTGAGGATGCATTTCGCCTCGGTCGAGAGCTTGTCCGTGGGAAGTAGAGACGGACAATGAAGGCAATAGTAGCTGACAATCGTTGTATCCTACGCCTGCCATCAGTTTGCTGATAAATCCGGCGGTTCGACATTATCATTGCCAGAATAATTGACAGACCAGATATTGAATAGTATTATGATACTCAGTACTGACGGAAGTAAGAGCAATAGTGGGCGAGGCAAATACCAAAGTGAATTCCATAGGAAACCAGGATTGGAAGAATGCAAAGTGAGCAAGATCACTACGCAGTATTACACATTGCGCCAGGCGCCAGCGCAACGGAGATAAAAGAGGCGTATCGCAAGCTGGCTTTTCTATATCATCCAGACAGGAATAAGGCGAGTCAGGATGCCAGTAAGAAAATGAAAGAGATAAACGAGGCTTATGCTATCCTCTCTGACCCCATTAAACGCAGGGAGTATGACATTCCCCGGGGATATCGTGGCAGGGTGCCGAAGTTCGAGAAAGGCAGCAAGGTGAAAGTCAGTTTTAGTTCTGCTTCACCGTATAGAGACCGCACTGGGGTCGTGGACAAAACACCTGTTAAGGATACTTTTCGCTTCTGGTATATGGTGAGGTTCGAGTCGAAAGGCTTGCCGGCACTCAGTCGCTTCGCTGAAGAAGAACTCGAGGAAGTGGACAGTTAGACTGAAGTTAGCGCACATTAAGTAACATTCTACGAGGCAGCCTGAAACATAGACGAGAAGGAAATTGCAGGCGAGAAGAGAAAGGAGGCGGCAATGATAAAAGGTGTCGTAGGATATAAAGTGAAGAGTTATAAGAACCTGGAGCCCATATTGATGAAGCTCAGGTCGCATGCCATGCAATATCCAGGCTTTGTGAGCGCTGAGAGTCTCGTCAGCGAGGTGGATTCCTCTGTCGTCGTAATGATGAGCACCTGGGAGACGATTGAAAACTGGAGTATATGGGCAAAGTCAAGGATAACGCAAGATCTGCTCCGACAAGCCGAAGCATTTTTGAAAGAAAAGCCCAGAATCACGGCGTACAGGATAATGACCACAGTAGAGTGGCGCTAATCCCTGGGATATAAGTCTGCGCTAAGAGTGCTTGTTAAGACAAAAGACCGGATATCCCGACGCCGGGGCAAAATCCAGCCCTTCCGCATTATGTGGGGCTGTGTAAGGAGCAAGCCCAACTCCTGCCGATTCGAATACTTTCGAGTCGTAGGTTGGGCAGACGCTCTCTGAGTTGTCGGTCTGCCGTTTTTATGATGATGCTCTTGGGATTTTCGATTTCCCTCTTGGCACGGCACTTCATGCAGTATGCTTGCGTTTGACCCACCTCTCTTGGGAAGAGATAGTAGGGCTACTCGCTTGCACGGTGTCAAGAGCCATAATCTCCCGGCAATGTTAAATCTCTGCGTGCTCGTGAAATGGCGAGTATCCCCAGTGGTGGACAGCTACGACTGTGGGTGCTAGACTTTGTATGAGGGATTAACTTAGTAACAGGCAGGCTTTTCTAGAAAAATGTATCTGACAGGCTATTAAAGTACAAAAATGCATTCAAATTTTGGAAGACTTAAACTATTACTAGCTTCAGAGTTTAACTACATGCCTCGCTGGTGAGGAGTGAGAACTTGAGTACTAAAGTTAAAATCGTCACCGATAGCTCTTCCTACCCTGAGCCAGAGGCCGTCGCCAAATATGATATCCGTGTTGTGCCGCTCAGGGTTGCTTTCGGAAGTGAGGTGTTTGCTGAAGGCGTGGACATTACTAACGAGGAATTCTATCAAAGGCTAGCCAAAGGCGGAAAGCTGCCCACTACTTCACAGCCTTCCGTTGCCGACTTTATCAGAGTGTATCGCGAGCTGGCAGAGCAGGGACATCCCATCCTGTCCCTTCATATTTCTAGCAAATTAAGCGGAACTTGTGCCTCAGCTTTGGCTGCCAAAAATGCGCTTCCCCAGGCTCAAATTGAGATAGTGGACTCGTTAACTATAGCTACGGGAATGTTAATTCCCCCTGCTGCCGAAGCCGCGGAAAAGGGACAGACGCTATCTCAAATTGCGGCTTCTATAGAAAAACTAAACAAATGCATAAAGGTTATCGGTGCTTTTGATACGTTGGAGTATCTCTGGAAAGGAGGGCGGATTGGGGCAGCTAGAGCTCTGGTTGGTACCCTGCTGAAGATTAAGCCTGTTCTGACCCAGGAGGGGGGAGAGGTCAATGTCTTAAACAAGGCGAGAACCATGGCCCATGCCATAGAGTATATGCTAGCTTTTGTGGAGAAAGAGGTGAAAGGGAGCATCTCCCTTCATGGTTGGGTGGCTCACAGCCATGTCCCCGATGGAGGCCGCACATTAGAGAAAGAGCTCCATGAAAACTTCAATTGGGCTGGGCTACGCTTCATTGAGATGGGCCCGGTGCTGGGGACTCACATGGGGCCGGGTCTCATTGGTGTAAGTTTCTATTGTGATGAGAACTGGCAATGATGGTGAGCCAATTGGTGCATTCACTCATTTGTTGTTCTAGGACAATGACTGTTATATTACGAGTCTAACCTAAAAAGGCTGAATGTCTATGAAAGTATCCAGCTTGTTCTCTTAGCTGATTTCAGACGATAACAAGGCGGCTAAGCTGGCAAAAAATAAACTGCCCCGAGTAACCTTACTTCCCCTACCAGCTATCGTCCGGCCCCGCTTCCACCTACCTTGTGCTGGCTCTCACCTGCACCTTTCAGCTTCCGTCAGACCCGACTCTTCTGCTAGGTGCCCGCTTGGCTACTCGGGACATTGTCAATTCTAGCACACCCATAACCTCTTTGTCAAATTTTCGTATGTGCCTAGTAGTAATCGCCAATGAGATGAATATTGCCCAATCTTACATTCCCCAATTCCTGAGCATTTGCTTCTGCGAGACATTCCTGAGCATGCCGCCTGGATGTAGGCGGCAAATCGTTCATCGTGAATTGGGGATGAAAGGCGAGAAGAGCATAGGGAATATCAGGGCTGAGGGAGCAAATAAAGGAAGCAATTCCTGCCACCTCCGCCTTATCAATGTAGCCAGGTACAAGTAAGGTGCTAGCCACCAGAAATGGGGGTGAGGGACGTTTCCTCATGTAGTCAGCGAGCAGTCTAAAGTTCTCCAGTGTCTGCTCATTACTCACACCACAAAGGGCTATGTGCAACTCTTTGCTCCATGCCTTCAAGCCAAACTTGATACAACCACCAGAATTTAATGAAAGCTCAGCCGCCTGTTTCAGCAATGCTGGATGCATTGAGCCATTAGTCTCCCAGCAGATGCGAAGAATCCTGGCCTTGTTCCTTGCCAGCGCCAATCGAGAAGCACGCAGGGCGTGAGGTAGTTGGGGGGACGGGTCGCCGCCAAAATAGCAAATGCAGGCCGTGCGATCATCAACTGCCTCAGCCAGCGCCGTGGCACTAACCCGGCTTGGGCTCGTTGCCTTACTGCGCTAATTCCAGTTTTGGCAAAAAAGACAATCAAAAGAACAAGCCTGATAAAAGACAGCCAAATTTTTGTAGCCATATTCAATGCCACGGGAGTAGGCATACTCTGGATAACCGGCTCCAGTTCCGGCAGGACAGACCCAAGCAGCTACGCAGTTAGTAGGCAGAGGATCGTAATACCAGCTAACATTGCCCTTATTTGCATTGGCTCCCACCAATCTCCTTTCTTTGTTAATGCACAGCCCGCAATAGCTCACGGTGTTTGGTGAGATGCGGCATCTGTTAACACAAGGTTGACATTTAAGTCCTTCTTCGTCCCCGGGTGGTTGCTTGGGGAGATTGAATGGACTTCTAGCATTTCGATGGGCTTCCTCAATAGTGGGCAGGACATTGGAGAAGTCCTCTCGGATGCAATTGAGATATAGCCCTAAGCTTTGAGAAATAAGAGGCGCCTTTTTACCACAACATCGGCAGTGACCAGATTTTTTATCTATTGAACGGTAGCTCATGCTCTTCTATAATCTTATTCTATCGCTACTATCTGGAAGCTGTCCACTTTCAAAGCAGGTAGTAAACTCCTGGCTTGAGTCCTATAGACCATTGCAATAAACAATCCCATTTTATTCAATGAGCCCAGGTTATATGATTTAGTGCATTGTCACTCTCTGACTCCATAGTATGTCCTGGACACCATACACTAAACGCTTGACACAAGAATATAGTCTGCCCTATAATGAGAATAGTTGGAAATTCATATGTTAGCCGAGTCTTAACCGAGGAAGGAGAATAGTAGGAAGCGGACGCTTTCTATGAGCGAGCCGGGGATGGTGCAAGCCCGGTAGAAATAAGTTTCCGAACGAGCTCCAGAGGTTATGGGCCGAAGAAAGTTCCGACTTGGAACAAGTAGGATCCAGCGGGTGGCTCCCGCAGATGCAATAGCCCAATGAGTGCTTCAAACCGAGATTGCGGTTGGAAGAATCAGGGTGGTACCACGGGGTAAGAATCCTCGTCCCTAGGTAGAAACGAAAGTTTTTATTTGGCGATGAGGATTTTTTGTTTATGATTCTATCGCGACAAACAACCAAAGTTGTTCGGCGTTGAAATAGTTCAGGAGAAAGAAGAAACATATGGCAAAAAAATTGTGGCAAAACACAACCAACCTAAATAAACTTGTTGAGCAATACACTGCTGGCAACGATGTTTTGCTGGATCAAAACCTGGTGAGTTTTGATGTTTATGGGTCCCTGGCACACGCCAGGATGCTTGCCAAGCAAGAACTGATAGAAAAAACGGACCTAGAAAATATTGAAGAGGGTTTGATTGAGATTTTAGAGCTTTATAAAAAAGGCCAATACACTCTGCAGTTAGGTGATGAGGATGTGCATACAAGAATCGAAAATGACCTGACGAAGAAATATCCAGAGTCAGGAGCTAAGTTGCACACCGGTCGATCCCGAAACGACCAGGTATTGGTTGACCTCCGTCTCTATATCAAGGCCAAGCTTATCGAGATTGTTCTGGCGCTACTTGACTTGGCAGAAACTTTTTATGGGCAAGCGGAGAAATTATCCAATGTTCCTCTGCCTGGTATGACTCATATGCAACCAGCTATGTTGTCTTCGTTCGGGCTGTGGCTCGGGTCTTTTGCGGAAAGCCTGCTCGATGATCTTTTTTTGGTTGAGTCGGCTTATACTCTCAACAATCAGTCGCCGCTTGGTTCTGGAGCGGCGTACGGTGTAACCCTACCAATCGATCGGGTATACACTGCCGAATTGCTGGGTTTCACCAAAATACAAAATAACGCTCTCTACTCTCAGAACTCAAGAGGAAAAATTGAGTCAACTGTTATCCACGCTTTATCGCAAGTAATGGCTACGTTGAACAAGTTTGCTACTGATAGCCTCTTGTTTACCACTGAGCCATTTTCTTTTATTAAGTTTGACAAGAGTCTCAGTATCGGTAGCAGTATCATGCCACAAAAACAAAATTGGGATGCGCTGGAATTGATGCGAGCCAAATACCATCAGGTTATAGCAACCCAGCTGCAAATCAGCAGTTCTCTGGCAAACCTGCCCTCTGGGTACAACAGGGATGTACAACAAGTAAAGGGCAGCATAATGGGCGCCGTTAATGTCACTCTTTCTTCTGTGAAAGTAGCCAAGCTTTTCGTACAAACGATTGAGGTCAATGAGGCGCAAATCAAGAGCCACATTCCTAAGGAGATTTTTGCCGCCCACTGGGTATATGTTTTGGCTCAAGAAAAGAAACTGCCTTTCCGCCAGGCATATATGTATGCTAAAAAACATCTCAGCGAGATCCCCCCTTTCGACGCAGCCAAACTCCTTAAGCTAGCCGCTTCGCAGGGCTCAACTGGCAATCTTCAGCTTTCAAATGTCCAAAAAAGTATTCTGGAAAAAAGGCGGCGCTGGATCGAAGAAAAAGAAATCTTTGAAAAAGTAATAAAGAAGTTAATTCAGAAATAAAGGGAGAAATATGAAAACACAAACCAAGTATCACAAAATTGCCTCCCACGAGGTTAAAGAGGGGGAAAAGATTGACTCCGTAGTACTTCTTTACTCGGGAGGACTTGACTCCTCTGTTATCCTGCAGTGGATTCAGGACACTTATCATGCCGAGGTTATTGCTCTCACTATTGATATTGGTCAACAAGTCGATGATTTGGAGGCTATGAAACAAAAAGCCCTCAAATTGGGAGCGAAAAAAGCCATTGTGCTCGATTGTAAAGACGAGTTTGCCGAGCAGTATGTTGCCAAAGCCATTAAAGCCAACGGCAGCTATCAAGGAGACTACCATTTAAGCACACCGGTTGGCCGTCCGCTAATTGCCAAAAAAGCAGTGGAGCTAGCTCATGCAGAAGGAGTAAGGGTTATTGCTCATGGCTGTACCGGTAAGGGCAATGACCAGGTGCGGATTGAGAGTTCGATTCTCTGTGAAGATCCGGACATGAAAGTCATTACTCCGGTACGAGAATGGAGTATGGGGCGAGACGAAGAACTTGTGTATGCAGCCGAACACGGTATTGAAACTTCTCAAGTAAAGAAGGGAGTTCCTTATTCTTGGGATGACAATATGTGGGGTGTAACCGGCGAAGGCGGAGAGATTGAAGACCCCAAACTTGACCCCAATCTGGGGAAGATTTTGCAAATCACTACCTTGCCCGAAAATGCGCCCAATCAGGCGGAATATATCGAGCTTGAATTTGAACATGGTATCCCGGTTGCTCTTAATGGACAGAAAATGAAGCTGTCTGAACTTATCATCACTACTAACAGGATTGTCGGCAAGCATGGCGTAGGGTATGTCATCCTTATAGAAGATCGCCTAGTGGGAATAAAAGTCCGGGGCGTGTATGAGTCTCCAGCGGCCCACGTCATCACTCAGGCGCACTACAACCTCGAAAAACTTGTCAGCACCCAAACAGCCAACGAGATGAAAGAAATGATTGACAAAAAGTGGGCATACCTTTGTTACAATGCCAAGTGGCATGAGCCGACCATGAAGCATTTAAATGCGTATATTGACTCGATGAATGTTAACGTGACCGGTACAGTGAAAATCAAGCTTTTTAAGGGTAGGTCCGACGTCGTTTCAGTCAAGTCGCCATTTTCATTGTTTGATGCGGACCTGGCCACATTCAACAAAAGCAGTAAGTTCAATCAAAACTCAAGCGCTGGCTTCATCGAGATATATTCATTGGCGATGAAAACTGCGGCAAAAGGAGCCAAAGGAGAGCTTGATAAACTTTAGACAAAGTTCATCAAGCTCGGTCAGTGAAAAACCGACTGAAAAAACAAAATAAGCGACTCCATTTTTATTTTGGCGCCGCCTCTCATCAGCCGGAAGTTTTGCTGCTCCGGCGATTACAACTAAGAGCCAGTTAGGCATCAAGTTTGACGGGGGCAGTATAAAGTCAAGAACTTCACTTAATCGGTTCTATTCCATTATGGTTTATGAATGTTTATAGCAAAGTCCCGGGATATGGGCGCCTGGCAATTATCCCGATGCTGTCAAAGAAAGCCAGGCACAGACTTAAATGGTTCGATTACTACAAGTCTCATCATCAAAACGCCCACCTCACCTGTCGCTATTTTGGTATCTCTCCTCAAACCTCCTACCGGTGGAAGCGAAGGTACGATCCTTAACACCTGGAAAGTCTGGGAGACAGATCTTGCCGTCCTCAGAGATTCCGCCAGCCCACCTACTCCCCAGAGCTTGTTGTCGCTGTCCAGAGGCTGACAGGGATTTTCTTGTTCTGCTTCCGCAGTCGGACGTATTATCAATCGCCTTAAAGCACGCGGCATCCTCAACGAGCTGGCCAAGAACCATATTTCAACTCATCGGCGGCGAAATAAACGCCCTTACGCCATAAGAAAGCCAAAGGATTACCCCGATATAATCGGGACATTTCCGCCTCACCAATCTTTGGGATACCTTACCCCTCAGGAGTACCTCGAGTGTTACTTTCAAAATAAAAGAACGGAAGTGGTGTGTCACTAAGGTACTGAACGAGGACATGCGGCTGGCAATGCGGTAAGGACGCTGTAAGATGGATGGTAAAGAAAACAGAAAGGAGCAAACAAAGATGTTACAAGACTTCAAGGCATTCATAATGAGAGGCAATGTGATTGACATGGCTGTGGGCATCGTGATCGGTATGGCCTTCGGTGCCGTTGTAAGGTCACTCGTGAACGACGTTATTATGTCACCCATAGGTCTCGCCTTGGGCGATGTTGATTTCGCCAATCTCTTCGTCATCCTTAAAGAAGGTTTAACTCCCCGGCCATATGCTTCTCTGGCAGATGCCCAAGCTGCCGGGGCAGTTACAATCAACTATGGGGTCTTCATAAATACTGTTGTTTATTTGCTGATAATAGCAGCAGTCGTCTTCTTCTTAATTGTGCGTCCAGTTGCCAGGATGCAAGCTCGCAAAAAGGCAGAAGAACCAGCGGCGCCGACAACGAAAGAATGCCCTTACTGCTTCACCTCTATTCCTATTCAGGCCGCTCGCTGTCCGAACTGCACTTCAGAACTTAAACTGACATAAAGCAGCAGGCATCCCTATAGTAAGTAACGACAGCAGTATATCGAGACCTTCTGGCAGCGCTCCAAGCGGTTCAAGGAACCGTGACTAAATAGCGCGCTATGCCTGAGAATACACGCGTTTAAAAATCATCGAGCACAGATTTTTGCAGCTCTTTAAGATATGAAGTGTCGTTATGTCTGGTCAAGACGAATCGCCCATCTACATAATCAAAAATCGTGATTCCGCCTACATCCTGCTTTATATTCCAAAAATATGAGTTGTCCAGCCCCAGTAAGGAGCATATCAGAACCTTGTTCACAACCCGATGAGATACCAAAACCACGCTTCCTTGATACTTGGCAAGGACATCATTAACCACCTCGATAGCTCTCCTTCTTACATCTTCCAGGCTTTCTCCACCGGGCATTTTTACCTTGTGAGGATTATTGTGCCACTCGTTGTGGAGGGTCGGATATAGCATCTTCGCTTCTTGTTCTGGCAGAGATTGCCATTCTCCATAATCGAAATCTACAAGGCCCTCGGCAATGTGTACGCTAATTTTCTGATAACGGGCAACAATATTCGCCGTGTCCATCGCCCTCCTTAAGGGGCTGGAATAAATAGCCTCTAATTCCCAATTCCTTAAACACTTGCCCAGTAGCTCTGCCTGCTTAATGCCCATCTCGTCCAGATTGACGTCCGCTCTGCCCCGATATATCTTCTCTATATTCCACACGGTTTCGCCGTGTCTTGCCAAGATAAGTTTTGCCATGGCTCTCCCACAATAATTATCTAATGTCTGAGCATTTATAGCAATCTAGAAAAATTCAATTTTTTGAGCCTGGATAGTTGACTTGAGCTTGTTGATTAGTTAGCATTATAGGTGTAGAATAGACACTATAAAGGAGGCATAGCATGGTAGAGATGACGATTGACAGCATCCGAGTTAGCTTGATGAACTATCAAAGGGTGGTGATTTTAAGAGAGAAGGGGACTAACCGTTATTTGCCCATTTGGATTGGCCCTGCTGAAGCCGATGCTATTGCCGTAAAGCTACAAAATGTCGAACTATCTCGTCCTCTGACGCATGATTTGCTGCAATCTGTGATTACTACCCTAGGGGCTTCGGTTGACTATATTGTGGTAAGTGGACTTAAGGACGATACTTTCTATGCCAACCTTGCTCTGAGCATTGATGGTGTGAAATTAGATATTGATTCTCGACCTAGCGATGCTTTAGCTCTGGCTGTAAGAGTCGGAGCACCAATATATGCTGAGGAATCAGTGTTGGAAAAAGCGGGCATTCTACTTGAAGAGGAAACGGGCAAGCGTGTTTCTGAGGATAAACTCAACGAGCAAGAGCTGAAAGGGCTATCAGCGTACAAGGATTTCATAAATACGCTTGATCTAGAGGATTTTAAGAAACGCCACTCCTGAGAATATCAATAAGGGAGAGGATTAAGATTAATCCTCTCCCTTCAATTCGTGGGCCAAGGCTCGCAGGGCAGCGATATATCCCCTCCACCCCAGGCCACTTATCTGTCCTTTAGCTACGGGGGCAATTACAGAGCGGGATCGCCATTCCTCACGGCGGTAAATATTGGTTAAATGGACTTCGATTACTGGTAATTTGCTGTCAACCAGGGCATCGAGCAGAGAAAATCCATAGTGGGTGAGGGCGCCAGGGTTAATTATTATGCCATGGGCGGAATCCGCTTGCTCTTGAATGAAATCTATTAGCGCTCCTTCGTGATTAGACTGAAATGTCACCACTTCGACATTTAAGATCTGTTCTTCTTCCTTAAGCAGGGCATCAATTTCGTCGAGGGTCTTTTCTCCGTAAATTGCCTTTTCTCTTTTGCCCAGCACATTCAAATTTGGTCCATGGATGACTAGAATTTTCATAAGACTACCTCCTCTTTTTGTTTCTCCAGTCCGGATAGTTTTACTTTGCGTTGACAAGCCAGGCATTTAGCCCAATCCCCTCTGTATTGTACTAAAAGCTTGCCACAGTCAGGGCAAGGCTGATCTACTGGCCTGCGATTTACGGCGAATTGACATTTGGGGAAGTTGCTACACCCATAAAACACTTTCTTCTTTTTACTGATTCTTTCCACAAGCTCGCTACCACACTGGGGGCAAGCAACCCCGGTTTTAATTACGTAAGGCATGGTTGTTTTACAGTGAGGGTAGCCGCTACAGGCGAGAAATTTGCCGAAACGCCCGACCTTTATAACCATGGAGCGACCGCAATTGGGGCATGTCTCCTCGCTCACCTGGGTCATGCTGACCTTTTCCAAATTTGTCCAGGCTTTATCCAACATATCCTGGAAGGGGGGATAAAATTCCTGCAAAGCAGCTATCCATTCATGTTTACCCTCAGCTATTTCGTCTAATTGTTCTTCCATCCGAGCTGTGAAGCCGAGGTCAACGATTTTGGGGAAATGCTCCGTCAAGATCTTGTTGACAGTTATCCCTAATTCCGTAGGGTGGAATTTGCCATCGTCTTTGTTAACGTAATCTCTCTCTTGAATGGTGGACAGGATAGGGGCATAGGTACTGGGGCGTCCGATTCCTTTCTGTTCCAGTGCTTTTATCAATGTGGCCTCAGTGTAGCGGGGTGATGGCTGGGTAAAACATCGTTCGGGGACGGTTCCCAGGTAAATCAATTTACCTCCAATTCTCAGCTTGGGCAAGGAGACTCCGATGAAATCGGAGCTGTCCCCTCGTTCATCCTCATCCCTGCTTTCGCTGTAAACAGCCATAAAGCCAGGAAATTTAACCACAGCGCTACTTGCTTTGAGTAGATATCCCCGATGGAATCGGGATTGTTTTTCAGCGCCAGCATTGCTTGCTTCTATCTCCACGTTGGTTGTGCCGTATAAAGCTGCTGACATTTGACTGGCGACCATGCGCTTCCAGATAAGCTCGTAGAGCTTTAGTTGAGCTGGATCAAGAAATGGCTTTAGTTGCTCTGGCTGGCGGTAAATCTTGGTGGGGCGAATTGCTTCGTGAGCTTCCTGGGCCCACTTTGCTTTCCTGGCAAAACTACGTGGCTTTGGTGGGAGAAATTTGGCTCCGTATTTCCCGCCGATAAACTCCCTCGCCTCACTTATGGCAGAGGCAGCCACATGGGTAGAATCGGTGCGCATATAGGTAATAAGTCCCACCGAGCCTTCCTTGCCAAAGGGCAAGCCTTCGTAAAGTTGCTGGGCAACAGCCATAGTTCGCCCGGCGGTGAAGTGCAGCTTCTGCCAGGCCTCTTGCTGCAAGGGGCTCGTGATAAAAGGCGGGGCCGGCGGACGAGCTACTTGTTTGGTTACCACCGCCTTAACTGCATATTCAGCCTTCTCTAAGTCAGCGACAACCCTGTCTGCTTCGTCTTTATTGTCGATATCCAGCCTGGTGCCGTCGGCCAGGGCGAACAGCCTGGCTTTAAAACTCGCTTCTTTTTCTTCAGATGGAGCCAGCTTAACTTCGATAATCCAGTACTCCCGGGGAATAAAGTTCTGAATCTCCCGCTCGCGGTCAACAATCATCCTCACGGCCACCGATTGAACCCGGCCTGCGGAAAGTCCCCTCTGCACCTTTCTCCACAGGAGCGGACTCAGCTTGTAGCCCACAAGCCTATCGAGGATACGCCGGGCTTGTTGGGCATTCACCAGGTTCATATCAATAGAGCGGGGACTCTGGAAGGCCTCTTGAACCGCGTCCCTGGTTATTTCGTGAAAGACTACGCGCTGAACGGGTATGTCATCCTTGTCCAGCGTGGCTGCTTGTATCAGGTGCCAGGAAATTGCCTCTCCCTCGCGGTCAGGGTCAGTAGCCAGATAGATAGAGCTAGCCTTACTAGCCGCCTTTTTGATCTCGCCAACTATCTTTTTCTTCTTCACTGGAATGACATACTTGGGGATGAAACCCTTGTCTGTATCTACCCCGAGGCTTGCTCTGGGCAAATCACGCACATGCCCCAGAGATGCTTTGACACTATAGCTGCGTCCGAGAATCTTATTCAGCGTCCTTGCCTTGGCTGGAGATTCGACAATAACCAGTTTACTTGCCATGGTTTATCCCCTGCTAACCCTCCGCGCCAGCACATAATTCATACTGCCTGCTTGCCTGGCTATCCCCTTCAACTCCAGCATCGCCAGTGTGCTGCTCACTTCCGGCATAGCCAAACCGCTGCGGCGGCAAATTTCATCTATATGACTGGGCTCAGAGCTTAATTGTTTTAGTATAGCGGATTCAGCTTCGTCAGCCGGGGAGAATCCCTTAATTTCCGCCTGCTGTACTACGATGGTCAGGTTCAGTTCCTGGAGGATATCAGTGTAATTGCGAACTAGCTTGGCTCCTTCTTGAATAAGACGGTTAGTTCCCTGGCTGGCCGGAGAGAGGATACTCCCGGGGATAGCAAAGACCTCTCGATTCTGTTCCACTGCCTGGTGCGCCGTAATCAAAGCCCCACTCCTTTCTCCAGCCTCTACCACCAACACCCCCAGGCTCAAGCCACTCATAATTCGATTGCGGAGTGGAAAGTTCTCAGGCTTAGGCTTTGCGCCTAAAGGATGTTCACTCAGCACAGCGCCATGTTCCATAATCGCTTGAGCCAGTTTAGCATTCTCCCCGGGATAGACGATATCCAGGCCGGAGGCAAACACAGCAATGGTTTTGCCCCCGGCATCCAGAGCAGCCCGATGAGCTACAGAGTCAATTCCTCGGGCTAATCCGCTGACGATAGTGATTTTACTTCGGGCTAAGTCGGCCACAATCTCCTCAGTTACCTGTCTCCCGTAGATGGTGGGACGACGAGTACCGACTATGGCCAGGCAAGGCTCATCCTGGACCGGCAGATTGCCCCTTACATAAAGGACCGGGGGATAATCATAGATTTCTTTTAATCTCGCAGGATAAAGAGGGTCCTCATGGATAAGCACCTTTATCTTATAGCGTTCCAGTTTTTCCATCTCGGCGCCAAGGGAGATTCTCGGACGCAGGGTCACCAGGGCATCTATACTTCGCGAATCTAGCCCAGCTTGCCTCCGCTTGCCTTCGGGAGCTTGCCAGGCGTCCTGTAAACTGCCAAAGTGCTCTTTTAGCTGGGAAATCCGTACCCGACCAATCCCCACTACTCCGGAGAAAGCCACCCAATATTTCAGTTCGTCAGCACTTACCATACGAAGAGCGTTTACCACCATCTTCCTGTCATTCTGAGGGAGGGAGTCCTGATGAAATCGGGACGACCAAAGAATCTCACACAGGGCAGGCTCAGGGAAAAATCTAAATCCTTCGCCCTGATTTCACCGGGGTTCAGGAGTGATAAAATAAACAACGTTACCATATACAGCCTTGCTGGATTTTAGCATAACTTTCCCATAAAAGAGAGCTATTGACACCATACAGTAGCTATGCTACGCTAAAATAGATTGAGACTCGCCTGATAATTAAACAGCCTTGAATGGGAAAAGGAGGTGAAAATTGTACACAGCTGACCCCTCACCAGTTATGTTAGTTGACGTTAACCTAGCTATGATGGTGCTAATCTTGGGGATTTTTTTCATCATCGTGGGCATAGTAATAGCTGGTGTAATCTATCGGGAGTCACGCGAGTGGAGAAAAATAGTAATGCCCATGTTTGATAGAGACTCCACTGAGGCGGCACCGGAATCCGCTCAGGAATCGGGTAGAATGGCGCCCCGGACAGTGTCCTCTGGCAAGGAGATATTTGGCCGAATCTTTAATCATATGGATGTCGCTGGCTTGCTAGGCGGCGCTACTACCGTCATCCTGGGTATACTTATAGTCTTGATAGGACTTACTATCGGAAGCTAGGTTAACACTCGAACTGCGGCTTTTGGTAAGGAGACGTTCAGCCAGGTTTGTACTCATAGGGACGTCGTGATTTGCTAGGCGGCGATGGTGTCATCATCGGGGGCATACTTATAATCCCGATAGGACTTACTCTCAGCGGTTATCCCTCTCCTTAGTGTCCGTCTAACACCCTGGATAGGCCACCATAACCAAATGATATAGATTATGGTGCTGATGAGGCGGGCTATCAGCCTGAGGATAAAAATCCCCAACTCTATAACCCAGCTTATCGGTGGGTTATAGAGAAGCCATGCTGCAACCCAAGCGACTAACCGTGTAATGAAAAGGCCGACAGCTATTATGTTCCGCAATGGTGGGTTGTACAACAGCCAGGCTACCGCGGCTGAAATCCGCCTGAAGTAGAACAGGAATACTGCTACTAGCCAGCGTAGAGGTGGGTGGTAGAAAAACCAGACTATCCCGAGAGGGATCCCCACCAATATTTTCCAGCCCAGAGCAACAATACGAAAACAAATGTCAAAGAAGAAATTCCTGAAGCGAGGCCAGGTATAGCGCCATAACCTCACCAGCCAGACCACTATGGCCAGTAAAAGCAGGAACACGAAGAGCACCCCAAGGGGGATCAAAACGACATACAGGACTGCTGTCGGTACGGCAACACCTACTTGGCCGAGTAGATACCACACGATGAAAATACTGCCAAGCACCACGAGAAGGAAAATAGTGTTTCTGAGTTGAGCTGCCCATCTTCCCATCCGCACCAGCCAGGGATAGATGACGCGCCAGAAGTAAAGAAGGAATGCCAGAGCCGCTGTCACAGCTATGATAAGCAGTGCTGCAGCTACCGTTAGCAGCCCGATAGCTAACCCAACACCCACGAAGAGGATAATCCATGCTAACAAGAGGACTGCGAAACAGGTCATATCGTCTTACCTTCCTCAGCGTAGCGGGAAAAATTGGCTGTGTTCTTTTTCATGATGCCCCACATATACTTCACCATGGGCTTATAACATTAGCCACATCACGAAAGCTGTAATAACACTCGCGCAAACACACAAATATCCAGCCATAGCTGTGAAAAAAACCGCCAAATAACCTAACATAGTACCCATATATAAAACCAGGGCCGTGAGAAATCCTCCGAACATGAAGAACATTAAACAGCCCATATCGCTCCCCCCTCCTCAGTGCACCGGGAAAAATTGGCTGTGCTCTTTGTCATGGCGCCCCACACACTTTACTGCAATTGATTGCAAAACTCCTTATAATCCACCCTCGCCCCCGTAAATCCTAAATGCTGAGCTCCGAATCCTAAACAATATCAGAAATTCAAAAATAAAAACTCAAAATTACAAAAACAAAGATCAAAAGCACTCAGTACTCAGCAATTAGAATTCAGCACGTAGGGCAGGGATTTATTCCCCGCCAAAAAAGGCGGCATATAAAATGCCGCCCTACGAATATTCCGCTACTGTTTCCTTAATTCCCCCCTTTTGCATTTTGCTCTGTCATTTTTCCTTTTGCATTTTGGTATTTGAGAATTGTAGGGCCGAGAGAAAATTTTGCAGAGGTGGCTTATTCTGTTACCTTGAATTTTGTTTCTCGATAGGCCACGACCATGAGCACGACCAGCACTACAACTCCCACTACCACCCAGACCCAGGTTGGAATCGGGGATACCGTGAACTCGATAGAATCCGACCAGGCGCTTTCGTTGCCATAATCATCTACTATCTTAACCCGCCAGTAGTAGGTCCCCTTGGGCAACGCCTCGTCCTCGGTTAGTGTGTAGCTGCTTCCCTCGATACCTGACTTGGACCAGATGTTTCCAGAATTAGGGGTTGTGCTTATCTCCAGGGTGTAAGTATAATCGGTGTCACCCGTTACCCCCTGCCAGTTAAAAGTCACCTCCCCTGAGCGTAGGGTGCTGTCCTCGGGCGAGACGGGCAGGGGGGTTGTAGATATGGTCTTCTCCGTTACCTTGAACTCAGCCGAGTCTGTACCTCCTCCCTCGTCAGTCACTACCAGCGTCCGTGTGCCCTGAGGAGTTCCCTTTGGCACTCGGAAGCTAACGACAAAATTGCCGTTGGTCTGACTGCGTACATCTCCTAGGTTGGCGTTCTTCCCACCAACAGCCACCGTCAATTTCTTATTACTGTAAAAACCGCTGCCAGTGAGGGTAACGGAGTCGCCAGGTGCTCCCTCAACCGGGCTGAGTCCTTCTATTTTGGTTTTCGTATTTAGGGTGGTCGTCACAGCCGCGGTTGTTTCACCAGAAGCCGATACAGTATGGCTGCCGTAGGCACTGGGCGGCAGGATAAAGGAGGTTTCCCAACAACCATGAGTATCAACGGGGATATTCGTAGCCATAACCGTCCCATCGAAGGTAACCTTGACACCGTCTTCCCCGGGTGCGAACCCACCTCCAGTAACGGTAATCTCATCGCCGACGTAGGCCAGGGCGGGCGTAACCGCCACTCCAGCGACCACAGTAAATTTAACATCATCTACGTCCCGAGCCCTGGTCGAGGTTCCCGATGCGTCAATGTCGTAGCGGCCACATGTACAAATTGGGACAGCGATGCTGGCAGTCCAGGAGCCATCTTCATCCGCAGTGATGTTTTCCTTCCTTGCCTCCCCATCGAAGGTGACCCCAATGTCCTCTTCCTCACTGGCAAAGCCTGTACCTGCTACATTAATCTTCTGCCCCACCGTGCCTGAATCTGGCGTGACAGTGATTTTGGGGGTTACCTCAAAATACTTGCTCACCCAATTTACCCATACCGTACCTTCTTTACCCTCGACCTTGAAGATATAGCCACCGGCGGGAGTGTGCGGGATGGTATAAGATACCTCCCAGCTACCCACAGTATTAGCCTCAGCCGTCTTTTCCTCACCCTTTTTTACCTCGCCCTGATAGAGGGTAACCCGGATGTCTTGGCCGTTACTAAAGCCATAGCCGTTGAGAGTTACTTCCGTGCCCACCGGCCCCGCTTCGGTGTCAATCTTGACGGAAGGGAAGACTTCGAATTCAGCCTTAGCCTTTTCGGCATAAGCGTTGTCGGTCAAATAAACCGTATGAATGCCCTTTTTAGCTTCGGGCATATAGAAGGTCAACGTACGGCTTGCCGCCCCGCTCGTTGTGAATGTCCCTACGACGTCTTCTGCTGTGCGAGAATCCCAGCAGATATGATAGGTGCCGGCCGCTGCCACGGTCGCTGTTGCTTCGATTACCTCGCCGCAGAGCCCTGCTTCGATCAGTTCGCCGCAGACCCCACAAGCATGGTCAAGGGTAATGGAATAGGATGTTACGGCTTCTGTTGTGAAATCATAATAGGCGCCGCTATTGTTATCAATTGAAGTTCCATAGGTATCGGTAGATCGAACCTCAAAGTAGTAGGTTATGCCCGGGGTTAATCCTGTGAGGTCTATGAAATGAGTGGTGACCAAGGCACTATCAGATTTCTCCTGGCTTGGTGGGGTAGTGGTGTCATAGCGCACCACGCTATCACTAGAAGTATTGGTAGTCCAGAAGATGGTGACGGTAGTAGAGGTGCAGTCCAGCACAACGACACTTGATATCCCCGGCCCAGCAGCCAGAGCCAGTTGGGGCAACATCAGCATCAATACCAAAAGCCCGGCTATAACAGAAGCCTGTATTCGCTTTATGTGCACTCTCAACTCTCGTAGCAGTTAAGTTGTCCCCAAAAAAGTGTGCTTACCCGAACCTATAGAATATGGTGAACTGTACGCACACTTATAGGAAAACTGAACTCTTACCCCCTTTCTTCTTAAAAGAGGCTGTCTAATTTTATTTCCGCTCAATTTTCGCCATTTCTGTAGTTGCCCCGATTGCATCGGGGCTCTGTTGCCCAATAAACTCCTCCCCACCAATGAGTAAAATAAATTGGGCAACTGCATTTTTGCACAACCTCATTTAAAACATAATATCCTTACTTCAATAACTTTGTCAAGACATGTGCTGTGTCATTGCGAGGCTGACTTTGGTCAGCCGAAGCAATCTCGTGGTGGGGCATGGGATTGCCACGCTTCGCTCGCAATGACACGGAGGGGGTTGTAGAAATTTTTGTAAAAAATCTGCTGAGGGGCTTGACAACCCGCCTACCTGTAGAATATACTTAAACCGTAGAGAATTAGTCCTGACGTTTTGTCTTATCGAAGGCTATGAAGCCAATGAGTAAATGGGCTAAGAGCCCAAAAGGAGGTGTCTATCGGGGAGCTCAGATGAAGCATGAAAATCATGTGTCATCCCGAGCCCGGGAACTCGAGATGGCAAATCAATCTCAAAATAGTCAAAGTTAAAGGAGGTTTAGGTGAAAAAATTAATCAGTATAGGTGTTGCTTTGGCCTTATTGGTCATGGTGGTGGTGCCTGGAGCCGTAGCGGCGCAGGATGAGCCGGGCACGTATTCTAAAACCCCGTTCGGAATCCTCGGCACTGGCATCATTCTCATCGGGGACGTGCTCGCAGAGGCGCAAGGAATCATTGAGGCTTTGGGAGTGGACTTGGGATTTAGTTTGGGCGACGTAGTGCCGATCACGAACCTGGTGGGCGACTGGACCGGGGTTAACTTAGCCTGGATGACCGATATGACAGCGTGGAGCATGGTTGTTGTCGGGGACGTAGTCAAGCAGGTCGGCATAGCGTTGCCTGCTATGGGCATTGACCTAGACATGGAACTAGGGCCCCTGGCGGACATGTTCTATGTAGTAGGCGCCAGGCTCTGGGATCCTTGGGGTGATTACGCCGGAAATGCCACATTACCTGATGTGGTCATAGACGAATACCCGCCAACACTACCCTCCTAACACTGGCATAATGTTCTCGCTCGGTTGCCGATGAGAGGGAAATCTCGATGAGGTTGCCAGGTTGGTTTCCCGGCGCCGGCAAAAGCGTGGAGATTATTCCGACCGGCAGCGACGGGAGTGAATGAAGACTTATAAAGAAGGGGGCAGCTTGAAGCTGCCCCCTGTCAGCGTCCTGAACAAATCCTTCTGAAATGCAAAGTGTTTTCCCCGTCCTATCGTCGTCCCCGCCGAGATTGCTTCGTCGCCCCGATGAATCGGGGCTCCTCGCAAAGACAGGAGCGGATGTCGTTGCGATTCCGTCTCGTCCCCGATTCAACCGGGGACCTCGGGGATGGGGCACGGCAATCCCAGCGGTTAAATTCCAAATCCAAACTCTAGTTGCCGATTCCATCCCGACGCACCCAAGAAAAGCATGTAGGGCGGGGATTTATTCCCCGCCAAAAAAGCGGCATATAAAATGTCGCCCTACGAATTATCCCTCTAGTGCCTCCTGAATTTCTCCTCCTTTTGCATTTTGCTCTGTCATTTTGTCCCTCTGATTAAATCAGGGGTTAAATCGGGATTGCCCTCTGATTTTTGAATTTTGGCTGGGAATTGGTGCTTGGGGTTTCTTCAAATCAAAAATTAGTGGTCTGGCCTTCAGTGCCCCCCTAAAATAAGGGGGGATAAAGGGGGGTTATTTCCACGGGCATCGTGTTGTGCTTACCTGCTCAGCATCGATTGCGTTCATCCTGAGATAGCGTCGTTTCGGCTTTTTGACCGGACCGTTGTCAAGGTATCTATTCACAACTCCCCTACCCCCTCTTAATCTTAAGAGGGGAAGAGGCGGGGCTTGCCCCGCTCCCAAGGCTTTTGTAGTTGCCTGATTTATCAGGCTCAGGAGCGATGCTCTAGCCTCGCCCTGCGGGTCAAAAGACCCGCAGCTACATTCGCGTGTAGTTTTTCCTGTATAATAAGCAAAATTGATGAGGAAACCGACCAAGCGTGAAGCCTTAATAGGTGGCATATCTCTAGCGGTTACCATAGTTTTATGTGTTCTCATCATTCAGCATCGAGAATACCTCTATGAAATGGCACAGTGGGGCTATGTCGGCTGCTTTTTCATCAACGTACTCTCCAGCGGGACCTTGGTTATGCCCGGCTTCGGCTCGGTTTTTACATTCACACTGGGTGGAGTATTGAATCCTGCCATAGTTGGCGCCATAGCTGGAATTGGTGAAGCTATAGGTGCTGTTGGTGCTTACTTCACTGGATACGGTGGCCGGGGATTATTTCGAGATAGTAACAACAGCCTTTACCTCCGTTTCAGCAATGTTATTGACCGCCACGGCTCTAAAGCCGTTTTCTTCCTGGCAGCTATCATTACTCCCGTTTATTACCCCTTCGCAGTATTTCTGGGCATGCTTCGCTTTGGTTGGGTAACTTTTTTCCTCGCTACCTGGGCAGGGAGGACGGTCAAAAATATGGTACTGGCATACCTGGGATACTTCGGTTTGCGCTCTATACTGCAATGGCTGGGCTTGAATTTGTAACTTGAGTTTCTCAAGCTGTTTTGTTATATTCTTGAACCAGGCGGGGCTGTAGCTCAATTGGGAGAGCGTCTGACTGGCAGTCAGAAGGTAGTGGGTTCGAATCCCATCAGCTCCACCAATAATAAGGGAGTAATTCTATTTTTCTACACCCTCACCTTGAACCTCTCCCATGAAGGGAGAGGAATTTCGAATCCTAAATCCCAAGCCATGAAGAGAAACTCTAAATACTAATATCTAAATCCTAAATGCCGACCTCGTCGAGCATCCTCGAAAAGTCAGGACAAATTCAAAGCACGAACTATTAAATGACCAAAACATTCAGGATTCGGGGCGGAGCGCTTTTAGGATTCGGAATTTAGCCGCTGGGATTGCCACGCCCACCGACCCCGACTTGTCGGGGGGCTTACCAGGGCACTCTCTCCCCGGCGAGAGGGATTTTATACGAGATTATGCGGTTAGCCATTATTCCTTTGGTGCTCTCTAGTAGAGATATTGCTTAGACGATAACGGTGGTTAATTGTATCACCCGAGCTCTGGCTCAATCAGGCCGTAATCGCCACTCTTGCGACGGTATAGTAGATTGAGCCTCTCAGTATCAGCGTCTATAAAAAGAAAGAAATCGTGCCCCAGAAGCTCCATCTGGTTTATTGCTTCATCTACAGGCATTGGTTTAACTAAGAAGTGCTTACTCTTCACTACTCTTTTGGAAGACTCGATTTCCTCCGCCTCAATTGCCGCTCCCTGCCGAGCAAAAGAAGTTCCTCTACCTTTGTCATATAATTTGCCTTTGTATCGCTCGATTCGCTTAGACAGCACATCTACTACTTTGTCAACGGCCGTGCGAATATCCTTAGACTTTTCCTGAGCTCTAATTAAGACGCCTTTGCTGTCAAGGGTAACCTGGACACTGAATCGCTGCTCAGGCAGCTTTGCATCTTCATGGGAAATCTCCGCCTTGCCTTCACCGATGGTAGGTAAGTAACGACCTAGCTTGCCAATCTTCTTCTCAACATATGCCTCCAATGTTTCAGAGACCTCCACATTATTCTTAGCAATAATCTGTAGCTTCATTTCTCCTCCTTCAGCTATAAATCTCTCTTGCCAAGGTTAAGCCCCAAACAGACGTAGCACCCTTGTTCTTGAGAGCTACAGCACAGGACTCCAGCGTGGCTCCGGAAGTGCATACATCATCGACAAGGATAATCTGTCTGCCGCTTACCCTTTCATCACGGCACACAAAAGCGTCGGCTACGTTCCTTCGGCGCTCTTCCACATCTACTGCTCTCACCTGAGGTTGTGCCTGCTTAACCCGAATGAGGCAATCCTCAATCACTGGCAAATCAATGCGCTCACCTAACTCTCTAGCCAGAAGGTTAGACTGGTTATAACCTCTCTCTCTTAATCGTCGGGGATGAAGAGGCACGCAAATCAGGGCTTCGCCAGGCAAGGGATTTGACCTGAGATAATCAGCTAGTAATTCAGCCAGACAGGGAGAGATTGCCTTCAAATTTCGATACTTCAGTTGATGAATGGCTTTCCGTATTATCTCGTCAAACCTAAATAGAGAGCGGATGCCGTCAATCTCAGTTTGTCTTTGCCAGCAATCTGGGCATACGATACCACTAGCCTGAGGTCTGCCACAGTTCGGGCACAGCGCCGGCGATAGCCTCGGTAGTTTCCCAAGGCATTCAGGGCAAAAAAACCCCCCTAGTCGCCCACAGCCAACGCATCGCCGTGGAAAGAAGGAATCAACCACCAGCTCAACTAATTTACCTGAGCGAAGCAAATCCTTTGCTAAGGAGTGTATTCTCGGCGTGTACGAGTTGCTCCGTCAAGAATAGGCTCATTAATGTATACTTCACCATTCCTGATTTTTATATTGTAACCACAATCAGGATTGGTACACACCCAGGCCTTGTAGTGAATCGGCGCCCCTTGACTACCAAAGTCTGATAGAGGCACCAAATCCCCCTTTCCGCATTTCTGGCACTTAGGTAACGAACCGTTTTCCAAGTTCCACCTCCACTATGAAATTTATTTAACTATATGAGAATAGGCAAGTATATACCATAAAAAACTTGTTTGCAAGTCTATGTACTCGTTCATATGATTAGTGACACCTCCTCCTTTCTTTTATTTTGTTGATGGAGCTTAAGAAATTCCTTTGGAGTAAGGTATCCCAGTGCCTGATGAGGGCGGATAGTATTATACACATTCTCCCACTTCAGCAAAG
>JAUWQP010000058.1 GCA_030611015.1 Chloroflexota bacterium
CTCACGGCGCCAAGTTCGTATCATGGCAATGATTCCAGACAGGTTTGGAGAGAGGAGGCAACCACATTGCGCTGCCACCGACGGATGTTATCGTAGGTAAGCTCGACTTTTAGAGTATCAGGCGCTTTGGCAAGCCGGTCGAGGCTGGTTAAGGGCCAGAGGAGGGAGGGGTCAAGGGAAAGACTGGAGCCTAGTGATGTGCGCCACTTTTTGAGGCGACTCAGACGCTGGACCTGCTCTTCGCTGGCGCGTACTGCCTTAATAGGGCGTGGTCGGTGTATTGGTGGAGCAGTTATGCCGTTGCGTAGTGCCTGCTGAAGGCCCTGCCCGAACCGTTTCAACCCAGTTTGTCCAAGACCGGGTACCTCTAAGAGGGCCGCTTCGGGACTAGTGGCAAGAAAGATAAGGGTAGCGTCAGGTAGTACCATGAATAGTGGCCGATGCTGGCGTCGTGCTTCTTCTTCACGGAATAGAAAAAGACTCTGGAGGACAGCGAGTCCGTGTCCATCCAGGTATTTGGCCCCTTTAACGGAGAGGTATGCAGTCTCTAGATTCGGTGTGGTATATCGTACCTCTTCGATTCTGGCGCACTCTTCGGCAACCCACGCTGCCCGTCCCAGGGTTCGGAGCCGCTGGTCCAAGATCTCTCGCAGGGCAAGGAGGTGGCGGACGTCGGTAGCGGCATACTCAAGGGCCTCGGCGGAGAGCGGGCGTCGTCCCCAGTCAGCCCGTTGGAGTCGTTTGCTCTTATTAATGGTTATGCCCAGCAGATCTCTGGTGAGGGCTGCCAGGCCAAACCGGGTAATGCCGGTGAAACGGGCGGCGATGCTGGTATCGAATAGGTTGTGGATATGAAGTCCAGAATGCCGGTCAAGACTACGGATATCGTAGTCCGCGGCGTGAATGACTTTCTTGGTGGAGACATCTGCCAGAACGTCTCGGAGAGGAGCGAGGTCATGAAGAGATATCGTAACGATGAAGTAGACTTTATGAAGAGATGCGATATGAATGAGGCAGAGTTGCTCGGGGTAATGGTGGAAGCTGTTGGATTCTGTATCAAGGGCGATGGTATGTGAACCAGCCATCTCACGAGCGGCGACACCGAGTTGAGCGGGCCTGTTAACGATCTCGACTGGGAGCGGTATTGAGCCGGTCAGTGGGCTAAATCCTCAACTCTCTGCTTCATGTATCTCCTCTTTAACCCCCCATTGCGGTATGGTCGCCCACACCCATATTAGGCTTTTAGTTCAATGCCGTCAATAATCTTGACCAGTGAGTCTGGTTCGTCCAAATAGTGCTGAACCCTGTGATTTCTTTGGCTCCCAAAGTAGCCCCCCTGCAATGCTATAGCCTGAAATGTAAAAAGGAACCTTTTTAGATAAGCACAAACACTCTAACAATTGAATACAGTAATGGGCGCCATGGCTGAAGTATGGCTAAATTCTATACCACCAATATAGGATTCACTCTACCGGAGCTTACGAATAGCAATTTGATATATTGTATCGCTGTGCCAACTAAGTGGATAACCATATCATCAGAATTGTCATCATAACTATATACAATGCGATACTTACCCACTACACGCTTGAAAAACCCACTAAGCTCATGACGAAGGGGATGGTGAACGACTATACGCCGATTGCTCCAAAGCGATTCAATTTTCTTTAGGATGTGTTCACCTTCTGATTTACCGACTCCTGAGAGAGCATCTGGATCGAAGCGAAGTTGCCCCATTATGCATTAATCCCTAATTGTTTGCGTATCTTCTCAATGGAGATAAGAGTGCGACGGGGCAGAGCCGAAGATTTTTGCAGTCTTTCTATAATCTCAGGTCTTATTTCAAGCCCTGCATCAGCGTCTGGTAAACTCTCTTCGAGTTCCTCAATTATATTGCTCAAATGTGCAACTTCCATTCTCAGTGTTGGAATCTCAGCTAAACTCGTCGTCCTCGCATGTAAAATGAAGTTATATTGGTTATCGGGAAAATCATCTTGGTCTTGATACGGGCCAGAATAAGGCCCCTCTGCGGGTTCTTCAAGCCTATCAAATTCTACACTGAATATCGGTTCTTTCATTGTAAGGGTAATTGGCTCTGACCCAACATTAAGCAAGTTCATTATTAGTTTACCTCTGAAACCCGGATCTAATTGCAAGCCACCGAAAGCGTTTATTCCGAAACGAGCATATGAAGAACGCACACCAAATCTTCCACATATGTCCAGTGGAAGCTCGAGTCTTTCATGTGAAATAATGCCTACCATTTGACCAGATTGAATATCGTAACTTGGGCGCATTTTTGAGAGGTCAACGACTTCGCCAAGTTTTTCTGGACCCAATGGACTAGCAAGTATCCTTTTGCCGAGTCTTAAGTCATAAGTGGCCGGCTGAATTTGTTTCTTATAAAATGGCTTAATTTTCAGTTTATGTTCATCAACAAGTCTGGTAATCTGCTTTCCGGCTAAGACTGCCATAGGCCCCTCCTACCCTGTTTCATATGTCTCGAAACTTTATTCTAATTTCTACTCTGTCATAGAGTCTACTTATGACTCATGCCAGTTTTGGGAACATCCCATTTGGGACTCTTGCACTTTGGACATACCCTTGGTTTTTCGTTATTATTACGCGGCAGCCACTCGTGCCCGCATCGACACCTGCAGCCTGGTAAAAGAATCTCACCGATTTGTTTCTGGTTATTTGTCAATATGCGCTCCTATTAGTATATATTTTCAATATATACTAATAGGTATAAACAAGTCAACCCCCAAAGATATATACTAATGGTATATACTATATTGTCATTATTAAGGAGGAGCTGGCAATGAAAACGAACCTTTTTGTCCTCGAAGTAACAAAACGCTACAATGTGCAATACCTTAGCAAAACGCTTATATCTTCTTAGCTTTAACAATGACTACCAGCCCGCTCTTCACACGTACTCTTTGCTCCTCCAGTAAATTGTGAGTCCTCAGAATCCCATCCAGCCCACCGCTGCCAAGATAATCCTTGAAGCCTTCATAGTGAGAGCCACTGACTAGGAACTCTATACCCCGAGCAGCTATAGCCCATATGTTCCGAGGAAGCGGCACCTCATAGTCCGCTATGATAAGGACCCCATGCTGCTTTACCACTCTCTTCATTTCAGAGACAACTCTGTTGCGAACTTGTCTTATCTTATCGTGCAATCCAAACGAAATGGAAACATAGTCGAAGTAGCTGTTTTTGAAAGGAAGACTCGTTGCATCAGCGAGCTGAAACGAAATATTATCCAGTTTCTGTTTCATTCTCTTTCCCTTGGCCACCCTTAGCATGGCGGGATCATTATCTATTCCTACAGCGATCGGACCACGCTGTGCATACTCGAGGATCTGGGCTCCAGTCCCGCAGCAGACATCCAGTACCCGGTCACCCGGATTTAAGTCCGCAAACTGGGCAATAAATATCCTCATGTCTTTCAGGAACGGGTCTATCAAGGTCTCGTAGCCTAATAATCGCATCACTGCAAATTCTAACATATGCTTCTGGAATTGAACCTGTTGATTTTTGAGCAGAAGCGGGGAATATTGAAATCCGATAATGAGATAGCTTTATCGGAACCCGAACGTATCTTCGTCAAGTCTATAAGCCCAATCCCGTACTCGGGAAGAGTGCGGGATTCATGAGAGCCCAGCTTACGAGGCGTCAGGCCAGTTTGGAACAGAACCTCCCAAAACTGGTTGCCACGTCCTGCATAGTAGGCACGAACTCGTGCAGATGTGGCTCCGACTGCCGCTCCGGAAAAGACCACCGTAAGCCCGGATTCGAGTACATCTGGCAGAACCGTCATTTCTTCTTTACCATCACAATCCCATTTTACATCGTTGGTTCGTCGACGGCTAGGACAGGGCAAGCGAATTAGCTAGGTGAACAATCCCGAGTTTTGTTCAGTCGGATGCCTGACCACGGTTACACAAGGCAAACTTTTGTTCAATAGTGAAGTGAAAGGTAGAAGGGCAGGATGCCACTTGCCCGATTAAGCCAAGTAAGGTTTGCAAAGAATCTCTTTAATTTTGAGGTCAAAAAAGTCCTCAGAATTGACCGGTCGGAGTACCAGTGCAGTATCTGCTCCACGACTGGTTCCCCCTATAGAGATAATGTCTTCGTCAGTGCGTACTAAGCCAGCATCAGCTGCCATGAGGGTGATTTCACAGGCTACCTTCATACCCTGTCCAAAGATACGTAGGGTGTTGGCTACTACCTCCTCAAAGAGGTACATATTGAACTTCTTGCGCATAGCCCGGCTCAGTCCTGAAAAGGCATGGGTGGTAGTGAGCAGGACGCCACCGCTGCTTTCCACTTTTTGCTTGTTTTCCTCAGCGAACTCCTGGATATTTGATCCTCTCATACCTGTAAAGTGGCTCACCGCAACTACTCTGGCCCCCTTAAAGGTCTCTAGAGTTTTTACTGCGGTGTCTCCGGTAGTTGAAGCTACTATGATGTTCTTGATGCCCAGCTCTTCTGCTCGAAGCTTGGCAATACGAAGCACCTCCTCTGTATTTCGCTTCCCAGGCTCAGGAAAATAAACTATCTTTCGTTCCATTACCCTTTCCCTCCCTTTCTTCTCTGAATAATTGTGCGGGATGCCACTTTGTCTTGAGCCACTACTGCAGATGCTCATCAACGCCGAGACCCTTGAGATAATCAACCGCATCCTGGACGGTTACGATACTATCCGCATCCTCATCGGGTATCTACTTTTCCCATTTTTCTACCCTGTAGTGTATGATGTCATCTCTGGTAAATTTGCTTGCCCGTCCCGCAGCTCTCATCTCCTCTAGATGAGCCAGGGTTTCCAGCACTGCCAGTCTTTTATCCAGCGGGGTCAGTTCTTGCCAGCCGACGCCGTTTATATGTGACATCCAGGTCATTTCGGTAGCTATCTGGTAGGTTGTTTTTGACGTGGTGTTCAAAACCCTTAGAATTTCTAAGTTTCTTTGCTCGTGATGCTGGATAATCTGCTGAGCCCTTTTCTTAAGACCAGTGAAGGAATACTCATGACCGGGCAAGACAAGCTCGACCTTGAGCTCCTTTACTCGCTTCAGTGAATTGAGGTAATCGCCGAGGGGGTTGTGGTTTGATTGAGGGTGTAGCCCTATAATAGGAGTAATGGTGGGCAGGATGTGGTCTCCTGAGATTAAGACTTTGTGACTTGCCTCGTACAGGCATATATGCCCTGGTGAATGCCCCGGTGTCCAGAGCACCTGGAAGCTAAAAGCCCCGCAAGAGATCGTTTCGCCACCGCTGAAGGTAATATCGGGTAGGGTGGGAACAACAAACTTTGCCATTTCCACTGACGCCAACTTGAGTTCGGTGAGTTCCTCCGGGGGTACCCCATTTACATGTAACCCCTGTTCTGTCTGCTGGAGGAGTCCTGTCATAGCTGCATATCTTGATTTGATAAAACCTTTCTCTATGTGGTGCATGGCCAGCGTGGCATGGGAAAGCTGTTTTATCTTGCCCGCCAGGCCATAGTGGTCGGGGTGAACATGAGTAACTACTATTTGGGTAATATCTTCAAGGCTAATGCCTTTCTCATCCAGTTGCTCCTTTAAGGAGTCAAATACCTCTCTCATATCCCAGCCGGTATCAACAAGAAGATACCCATTATCTCCCTGAACCAGGTAGGCATTAACATACCCGAGAGAAATATTAGGTAGAGGCAGTTGCAATTGATAAATACCGGGTGTAACTTCTATCATCCGTCTATCTCTTGGAACTAGGGAACGACAAGCAAGATCCTAAACACCTCAGTTTCCCTCTGGCAGAGCCCGGCTACCCCCTCTGTCTGGTTGGTGGTACTATTCTTGGCTTCTCCTGCTTTCTTCCGGCTCCCTTTCCTCCTTTTTAAATTATGCGAGCCAAAAAACTTAATACCAGCGGTTTTAGAAGATTTGCCATCCTAACCTCTAAAGCTTGCCGATTCTAAATACCTTTGCCCCACATACGGGGCAAGTGCCCTGCACTGCCGGTCTATTGTTCTTTAGGATAACTTGTCTGGGGTCTTTAATTTCCTTTTTCTGCTGGCACTTAAAGCAATAAGCTGTTGGCATGGCGATCCCCCTTCACTTAAACTTACTGTGCTTCAATTTCAAAGTCCACGAACTGCTTAGCAATTGTGCAGTACCCTTTAACCCGTCCATCGCTGTCCACGGCTTCAGCACTTCGCCGCCAATCACCTCGGGCGCGACCAAGCTGTTCATTTCCCTTTGGGGACTATCCCGTTTTTTATTCCAAGGCACATTACCCTTGATAAAGTGCCCCCTCTTGTCCCTACGTTCTGTCATCTGCTTACTGGTTCGGCGAGATGCCGCTTGGTGTAACGGGAAGGATATGGAAGTCTAACCCGATGTCTCATAGGGCCAAGCAGCAATGCTGCCATCCATGAATTCGATGCTCTCAAAGCCAGCACCGTTAAGTATCCGCTGCGCTTGATAAGCACGCACGCTTGTCTGGCAGAAAGTGACTATCTCCCTATCTTTGGGAAGCTCATCGAGCTTGGCTCGAAGCTCTCTTAGAGGCAGTAGCCTAACTTGTGTCGCTTCTATGCGACAGGTTTCCCATTCACCCGGCGACCGTACATCTAAGAAAACGAAATCCTCTCCGTTTTCAAGCTTATTCTTGACCTCCATAGGAGTTAGTGCTTTGGCATACCCTGATTGCTTATTGCGGATGACGTTGGCTGCATTGTGCAATGGGTCCATAGCACTGCTGTACGGTGGTGCATAAGCCAAGTCTAAATTGGCTAGGTCGTCAACAACAGCGCCAAAGGTTAGTGCGGTAGCCAGCACATCGATCCGTTTTGCAGTCTCGCCTGGTCCCACTACCTGCCCACCTAACAGCCTATTATTAGATTTTTCCGCAACGAGCTTGACCAGAATTTCTTTTCCGTTCGGATAATAGATAGCATGGTCATAACTTGGAACAAGAGACGTTACCACATCATAGCCTGCTTCCCGTGCTTGTAACTCACTAAGCCCGACCCGTGCCACATTGTAGTCAAAGACCTTCGCAATAGCGGTGCCCAGCACACCGGCGAAGGTTTCACACCCGCCAGTCACGTTTGTTCCGATCACTCTACCATGTTTGTTGGCGGTAGATCCCAGAGGAGCAAGCATCTTCTGTTGGGAAATTCGATTGACATTCTCCACACAGTCCCCGCCTGCGTAGATGTCTGGATCGCTGGTCTGGAGATATTGGTTAACCACGATACCTCCCGTAGAGCCGAGGGTCAGCTCAGCATTTTGGGCTAGGCTAGTATTGGGCCTGGTGCCGAGAGCTAGCAACACTAGACTAGTTTCCACTTCGGTATCTTCAGTGATAACCTTGCGTACCCATCCATTCTTATCACCCTCAAACCCAATGACATGCTGCCCAAGTAGCAAGTTTATACCCTTACGCCGCAGATGTTTTTCAATGTAAGCAGCAACCTCGGAATCGAGCAGTGTCGGCAGAACCCAGTCCAGCGCCTCTACCACAGTGACCTCCAGCCCTTGGGAAGTAAAGGCTTCAGCCATTTCCAGACCAATCAGACCAGCACCAATAATGACCGCCTTCCTACTTTCAGGCGGTGAAAGCAAGTTCCGAAGGGCATTTGCATCCTTGACCTTAGTTAACGTGAAGACACCTTGGAGGTGTCTTTCCTCTAAATCCGGTACGACCGGTATGCCGCCTGTCGCTAGTATGAGCTTATCGTATCCGATATCTGAAACACGATTCGTTTCTAAGCTAAAAATCTCAACCTTATGAGCCTTACGGTCGATGGCTACAGCCTTAGTCCGAGTTAGTACTTGCATATTCATTACACCCCTGAAGAAGTCATGCCTGCGCGCTACTAAATCGCTCTGACTATCAATTACTCCGGAGACGTAATACGGTAGGCCACAAGTTGCCGTGGATAAATCCTCTCCTTGCTCCACAACGGTTATTTGAGCTTGTGGATCACATCGCCGTGCTCTAGCTGCCGCCTTCGGGCCGCAAGCTGTACCACCGATAACAACTATATTATTTCGCTTCTCCATACCTGTGCCTCCTCTCTCTACAGAATTTGAAGGCGGGATGCCACTTGCCCGATTACAGCTGAGGCTACCCACACGGGAGGGGGAGGTAAATATTTAAACTCAATCGAGCAACGTTTGACTATCTGTAGTGCTCCGGCATGGCACTCCGCCAGGGAGCTTAAACCAGGGCTTCCTATGTTAATGTGATAGATTTCTTACGGGCTCTCACGTTTGATCGGACGAAGTATCCCGCATACTCATACCATTCAGCTACGAGTTGTTCTAAGAAGTTCATAGCTCGTCTTACCTTTATCGTTATGGTAATTATAGCATAAGAGCATTACTTTCCCACCAGAACTGCTTACCAGCCCAACGTACTGATTATATTTCACACGTTGATACCTTCCTGCCACTGGACCCAATCCTTCTTAAGAGTTCCAATGGGCAAAAGCTCAAAGCCGTCAACATAACTCAACAATAGTCAGTTATGTGCAATGGTAATTCAGCGCAATTCGTCAAATATCCGAGCATAGAAGTTCATCCTCTATGACCCCGGTAATTGACACAGCAAAAAAGCAGATAGATAATATCACGTGAAAGCAATCGCAGTATTGGGGGTAGCTAGCTGGATAAGCTTATTCTATTTGCTTTAGCCTGTTTTGCTGCTTACCTTGTAATAGCTGGAATATACAAGGCTATACAGGGTACGGCGTCGCGTATGCGCCAAAAAAGGCTGGACGAGATAGCACGTGATTTGCTCACCAACTTTGATTTCGGTAAAGAGAAAGAGGAAATAAAGTCCATTGGAGCTCGTTACGTATCAGAAAAGTATCGATGCCCGCGATGTAATGGTATGCTAGTGATGAGGAACAGCATATACGGAGAATTTTGGGGCTGTAATCGCTACCCAGAATGTAGGTACACAAGGAACATCAAGTCATGAGTTACTACGAGGAAAAGCGAAAAGAACTTACCGAACTACTAAAGCTGGCCAGAAAAGAAAAAGCTGATTTTGAAAAAATAGCCAGGCTCGAGAGTGAAGATATAGATAAAAAGATACGATTGTTACAAGAGCTTGGAATATACGGCGAACAGGACTCAGAATTGAATAGGGTGATAAAAGCGAAAGATAAACTTAACCAAGAGTTCTCTAATTTTGAAGAATACAAGAGGATGGCAATAAAGGAGATAGAGAAGGAGAAAGAGACGGCAAAGGCAGAACTTGAATCATATACACAAGAAACAGAACGCCAGCTTGAAGAGAAGCGGAAGGAACTTATCAACTTAGCAGAGAGTCATGTTAGTAGTGAGGCTAGAGAGGCACTCACTCAACTGGCCCAAGAAAAATCGCAGGGATTCCCCTGGTTAGCTAAAGCCTATGATGATTATTTCTGCCTACATGACCTGAAGCTAGCAGACTATCTTGAGAATAAACCTCATCCAGCATTAAAAGCTGCCGAAGACCATAGGCAGATTGCCGAGGAGCGTCGTGAAGCTGAAAAAGCGGCAAGGATTGCTAATTACCTTTTAGATTATTGCAGATATCTAGCACCTTGGCTTGATGAATACATAGGCTTGGAAGTCAAGGAACTGGGTGAAATCGTAAAAGAAATACACTCATCATGGGAGAAGAAGGAAAAAGAATTTGATGAGGAAGTCAAACGACACTTTGGGCCCAAGTATTATGAAGGTTTGACACTAACTGAGAGGCTACAGAAGAAACTCGATTGGTATTGGCAAAAACCTAGTAAGTCCAATTGGCAAATTGGAAGGGATTATGAGAGGTATATTGGATACTTGTATGAGATGAGGGAATGGAATGTTTATTACCACGGGAAAAAAGGCTATGAAGACTTGGGGTGTGACTTGATTTGCAAAAAGGATGAAACTGTAGAGATAGTCCAGTGCAAGTATTGGGCAAAAGACAAAATAATCTATGAAAAGCATATTTACTACTTGTTCGGTACCACAGTTGAATATTATCTGGAAAATTTTGAAGGCGAAGAGGATTTCAAATTAGCTCTGTTTCCCAGCCTTATCCAAAAGAGAAATGTGATTCCGAAGTTAATCACGACTATAGAGGTGTCTCAGAAAGCTGAGCAGGTAGCAAAAGTGCTTGGGGTGGCAATGGAAAAAATTCCATTTCAGCATTATCCGTCAGTAAAATGCAATGTATCGCGCAGAACCGGAGAGAAAATATTCCACCTACCTTTCGACCAACAGTATGATACAGCATTAATAGAAGAGGAAAGATTAGAGTGCTACGCGGAAACCGTTGCAGGGGCAGAGGCTCGTGGGTTTCGACATGCATATCGTTGGAGAGGCGATGGCTGAACAATCCGTCACTTTGTTCAACGGAGCACTAGGATGGCTGGCGTGGGGCCCGACCAGGAACCAACCTTAGCTTGCGAGGAGCAAGTAGCCACATCAGCATCGCGGAGGCTACCATGGAACCTATCACTATCAGGAAAGCAACGGAGTAGCTACCGGTCTTGTCGTGGAGAAATCCAGCAAGCCAGGGGGAGATACTGCCACCTAAGGAGAAGCCCAAGGTTGTAGTGCCCAAGATAGAACCAAAGTATTTCCCCCCAAATAAATCAGCCATCGTGGCGAAAAACACAGGCCCTACAGCACCCAAACTCAAGCCAAAACAGACTGCAAATAAGAAAGCCATCCAAGGCTGGGACGTGTCCTGTATAACGAATAATAGGGATGCTGCCCCGGCACTTAGAAGGCAACTCGGTATGAAAACCATCTCCCGCCCTAGACGGTCTGATAAAGAGCTACACAGGGTTCCAACCACAAACGCGACACCAAATACGCTGTAAATGGTGGCAGCTTCCATAGGCTCAAACCCTACATCCTTAAAGAAGTAAACCTCATGAGCTATTGCAATTTGCTGAGCGAGACCCAACGTACAAAAACTGATCCCAAAGAGTAGCCAGAAATGATAGGTCTTCAGTGCCCGCGAAAGGGTCCAGGTAGTACCAGCCCATTTCGCTTCCGAACTAGTCGTTCCCTGAAGCTCATTAAGGGTTAGTGATTCAGGTGACGTTTGGATTTGACGGTTATACAAAACCTGTTTCTCCCCGGGACTACTGCGTACGAAAAGGATACATATGGGTACAATAACACCAATGGAGAAAAGCCCGATGATGACATAGGCAGTCTGCCAGCCGAAGCTCGAAATCAGAAATTGAGCGATAGAGGCTGTTACCAGGCTGGCACCAAAACCGGCACCCAGGATACCAAAGACCAGGCCTCGCTTTTCAACAAACCAGCTCGAGACGATAGCAGTAAGAGGTGTCACACCGATCAGGCTCAGGCCTACGGCTCCCATTACCCCATAGAGGAGATAGAATTCCCACTGAGCATCGGCTAGACTGCATAGGGCGATACCTCCTCCCATAAGGCAGGCCCCGACCGGGAGCACCAGTCTTGGCCCAAATCTATCGACTAGGCCGCCGGCCACCGGTGCCACGAAACCATAAACGATGATGCTAATGGAGAACATCAGCGCGGTATTGCCACGTCCCCAGCCGAATTGTTCCACAATGGTGGGATAGAAGACTGAGAAAGTGTTCCTGATGGAATAGCCGAGTACTATGGTGATAAAGGCGATGGCCAATACAACCCAGCCATAGAAGATACGCGGTCTTTTCTTCAAGCTACTCCCCACTTTGTAGTAATGATTAGCCGTCAAGGAAATCGACTACCTGTTTTGAAAGCGATAGGATAATTCGTGGTGCTCCACCCCATCAAGTATGCCAGAATGAACACCTATTCAGCAAGACGTCACAACTTGGCATGACTCCCAACCATCGAAGGAGAAACCCGGAATATGAGGCGCTGCCTAGGATATTGCACAATCAAGCCAGATTGTTGTCTACCGCTGCGAGGTGAATGTTGATTCAAGGATAAGACCCCCCGGCGTGTGGCTCTGAGCCAGCCATGAGGCAACCGCGCCTCTGAGCGACCGGCCAAAAATAATAACCTCGTTTGGTTTCACTTGACGCTCCTCAATTAGGTACCGCCACGCAGCCTCTGCATCTTTGTAAATATTGCGGATGTAACCTATGAGAAAGCCGCAGGACTCAGTAGGAGTTAAAGGACGCGAGTTTATCTATTGGCTCCCTACCATGTTCTGAACCTAGCTTTTCCCTATCGTAATAGCCTAACGCTATTAGGATGTCTATCTTTTTATGCTGTGGGATATTTAATACTGATTTTACTCCCCTTTCATTAAACCAGCCTATCCAGCAAGTTCCAAGGCCCAGGTCCTCAGCCTGGAGTACAAAATGTTCAACAGCTATCCCTATATCTATAAGGTAATATTTTGTACCTCGGAACATTCCACCTATTCTGGCCAAAAACTTAGCCTTTTCGGAGATGACGACCACCATAACTGGTGCCATTTTGCAAAATGAATTTATTGAATATATACCACTGAAAGCAGCACCGCATAGCTTATGCTTTAACCGCTCATCATCTACCACTATGAATCTCCACGGTTGTGAATTGCAGGCAGAGGGAGCTAGTCTGGCCGCCTCAAGACACATCATTATCTTTTCTCGCTC
>JAUWQP010000021.1 GCA_030611015.1 Chloroflexota bacterium
TATATTGAGAGTGCGCATCGGCTAACTCAGCAAAATTCTCATGGCTCAGTTCGGCTTTAACTTCATCAGCTTCTTGTTTGCTGCCTAGCAATATTGCCCTGACCTTTATCCCCTTTTCATCATCTTTATCGGTAACCTCTGTAAGCCAATAGCCAATATTCTTGATTACTGGCCCATCCTCAACCTTGTTTACCTTGCCAGCGTCAGTGCTAAAGGCAGCATCTCCAATAAGGGAATTAGGCATTAGTCCTTGAGGCAGCCAGCCCAAATCACCTTCAGTGGTGGGTTTACAGGAAAACTCTTCAACTAAAGCGGTGAAGTTACCACCAGCCTCAATTTTGGCTATCACTTCATCGGCTACCTCTTCGCTCTCCACAAGCATTGCTAGCACGTGAGCTTGCTCCATTGTGTCAGGCAGCTGAGAACCAAAGTATTCCCCAAGCTTTTCCTGCAACAAATCAGATCTAATTATATCTTGGTATACCCTTTCATTGGGCCACTCAAGTTCTGCTAACTTCGCGTCTATCTCCACAGAAGTAACTTCAATATCCAGATTTTTGGCTCCTTGTCTCAGTAATTCAACATTGATAATATTATCGGCGACCTGACCAGTAATCATATCAGTAATATTATCGGTATTTTGGGACAAATCGGAGATGGCATTGAAGGTCAGCAACTGTATGGTTTCTTCACGGGTAGCATTGTAAGCCTGCATATAGAAATCGAGGTAAGTATTAACGGTAAAATTAATGTAATTGTCAACGTAAATATCAAGCATCTTTACGTAGTATTCCACAGAAAACGGGACGCCGTTTACCTCAATCGCAACCTCACGCGAGGGATTGCTCTTGTAGTCCTGATAAAGCCCATAACCCACCCAGCTTAAAATGCCAGCCAGGAAAACGACGGCAGCGATTATCACAATTCGGCGTATTTTCATCTGGCGCTGCCATTTGGAGAGTTGGTGTTTAGTAGGGACTCGCTGAGGTATAGCTTTTTTCTGTTTCTTAGACAAGAATCACAACCTGCTAATCTGGCATTTTCTTTGCTGCGATAACTATGATAACATAATTATAGAAGTCGTGGCGACGGGGTGTAGCGCAGCCCGGTAGCGCACCTGAATGGGGTTCAGGTGGTCGGAGGTTCGAATCCTCTCACCCCGACTTCTACTCAGATACAGAGAGATATTAACCTGCTAACAAAATTCCTCAGGTCTAGAAGAGCAGGATTATCACCAAGACAATAGAATTTTAATGTAATCGCTTAACTCCATTCGTAAATGCTACGGCATCACCTCAAAGATAATCACCTTATTCTTATCTATTTACCACTAAAAACCTTCTTTTCCCCGGGACTCCATAAAATCAACGGATTTTGTGGGATAAAATGAATTGGACAACCACACTATTTTTGAACAACTCCTATTGCTTGTTATTGGCGGAGAGGGTGGGATTCGAACCCACGGTCGGGAAACCCGACACACGCTCTCCAGGCGTGCCTGTTAGACCACTCCAGCACCTCTCCACGGAGAGGGTGGGATTCGAACCCACGCTCCGATATAATCGGAGACCGCTTTTCGAGAGCGGCACCATCAACCACTCGGTCACCTCTCCCAGTAGCTATTATACCACCTTGGCAGAAGCGTGGGTTCGCCGCGACATGACAAGCTTGGCTATTTCTACAGGGATAAGTATTGACACGCCAGCCACTAATGTTATTCCCCAATCCTGCAGGCTCATAGGATAAGTGTGGAACGGACCTTGTAAAAAAGGTACATGCCCAGGATTTTAGCTTTGTCTTTCTCTGTTAGCGGCTTTTCCTTACCATCCTTCAGAATATAAGAACAGGAATCTAGGATTACTTCTGAGAGCCCGATATGGTTTATGCCGGAATCAGGAGATTTCTGGAAGACATTGGTTATTAGATGACAAGAACGTCAATCACTGTATCCCGTTATCCTTCTTCCTAACCGGCATCTTTTTTCGCAGAATCACCTTTAGAACCTCCGACCCTATAGTTAAGACAACGCAAGAGCCCAAGATTATCAACAGGTCTGAGGCTAACGGTTTGTGTATTCCAAAGGCATCACGCACTGCCGGAATCTGGGTCAATACAATAAGAGCGATAACATTAAAGACGACGGATAAAAGCAGCCATTTATGCGGAGGCACCTTGAAGATGCTGTATTTCACTGAACGGAGGTTGAGGGCGAGGACGAGTTCTGTAATTACAAAGAAGAAGAATATCAGTGTCCTGCTATGGGTTATATCACCGAGTCCGCTGAAATAAAGGTAGGAGAGGATAGGGATTTCAATAATCAATATCATCAGGATGAATGCTCTCACATCCCAGGCGAAGACTCTTTCTTTGGGATCTCGCGGTGGTCTTTGCATGATGTCAGGGTCAGGTGGCGCGACTGCCAGGGCAATGGCAGGGAGCCCATCAGTCGCTAGATTTATATATAATATGGCTGCCGCCAGAACGGGCAAAAGTTCAGGACCCATAATTAGAACTACTCCTCCAATAAAAACGACCTCCACCACGTTGCTCTCCAAGAGATAGATGAGATATTTCTTTATGTTGTCATATATCCATCTGCCACTCTCAATAGCTTTCACAATGGTGGCAAAGTTGTCATCACCTAGAACCATATCAGCCGCTTCTTTACTAACATCGGTGCCGGTTATACCCATAGCTACTCCAATATCAGCTTGCTTTAAGGCGGGAGCATCATTCACCCCATCACCGGTCATGGCGACCACGTCACCCTTTTTCTTCCATGCCCTAACTATCTTTAACTTATCCATGGGTGATACCCTGGCATAGACAGTCACTTTATCCACGACATTCTCATATTCCTCATCACTCATCTTTTCCAGCTCTTCACCGGTCAGGACCACATCACCTTGTTTATAGATACCAATCCCCCTGGCTATGGCAACGGCGGTGAGTTTATGGTCTCCCGTAACCATGATTGGTTTGATAAGTATCTGTTTACATACATTTATGGCTTCACTGGCTTCCTCCCTCGGTGGGTCTATCATACCGGCAAGACCGAGGAAGGTCATATCCTTCTCAACAGCCTCTTCTGTATAAGCAATCCCATCTCGAAGTTCTCTATAGGCGACCCCGAGAACTCTCAATGCCTCCTGAGCCATTTCCTCGTTAACCTTTAGAATCTGAGCCTTTTCTATCTCCCCTAGCTCCCTCATCTTACTATCTTCCGAAATACGAGAGCATCTCTCTAAGACTACCTCTGGAGCCCCCTTCATAAAGGCTACCCTCTTGCCATTGTCCATTTGATGAATGGTGGTCATTATCTTTCTTTCAGAACTGAAAGGTATCTCCTCTACCCTCGGATTTTCCTGCCTTATCTCAGCCTGGTGTAAGCCTGCTTTCTCTGCCGCCACAACCAGAGCGCCTTCTGTGGGGTCACCTTGAATAGACCATTGGCCCTCTTTTTCTTGTAGAATGGCATCATTGCATAAGAGTCCCCCAAGAAGGAACAATCGCAAGGATGAATCATTAGTGACCTTGATTATCTCAGAGCCTCTAAAGTCTCCTACCGGGGCGTAACCCACTCCGGTGACCTCTCTCAGGCTGCCCCCGTTAAATATCTTCCTTACCGTCATCTCTCCTTTGGTTAGGGTACCTGTCTTATCTGAGCATATCACTGTGGTGCAGCCGAGGGTCTCAACTGCTGGCATCTTCCTTATCAGGGCATTTCTCTTAGCCATCTGATGCATACCAATGACCAAGGCACCGGTGACAATGGCTGGCAATGCCTCGGGGACTGCTGCCACGGCGAGGGCTACGGCAAACATCACCATTGTTACTATGAATGGTAGGCCCATCGTGCCGCCCCCAACAGCCTGCCTTACTATGCTGATTACCACAATAAGGAAACAGACAGATAGGCATATAATACCGAGCCATTTACCTATCTCTGCCATCCTTTTGGCAAGAGGAGTCGTCTCAGCCTCTATTGCCGTCACCTCTTCGGCAATTTTGCCAAACTCTGTATTTATCCCTGTTGACGTCACCACCGCCTTACACCTGCCGTAGGTAACTGTAGTGCCGGTGAAGACTATGTTTTTCCTATCGCTGACACGCACATCCCCAGGTAGTGGCTTTATCTCTTTACCTACTGGAACTGACTCTCCAGTAAGAGATGCCTCATCACACATTAAGGAGTGAGACTCAACCAATCGGGCATCTGCCGGGATTTTATCCCCTGCTTCAAGGAGTAACATATCCCCAGGGACAAGCTCCTTTGAGGGGATTTCTTGTTCCCTACCTTCCCTTAACACGGTTATGGTGGGAGAGAGCATCTTCTTTAATGCCTCAAGGGCTCGCTCAGCCCGATATTCCTGAGTAAATCCTAAAACTGCACAAAAAATAACTATTACCAAAATGAGGACAGCACCCGTCCACTCACCGATAACTGCTGAAAGCACAGCGGCGATAAGAAGAATCGCGATGAGAATGTTTTTGAACTGGTTTATGAAGATGGTGAAGGGTGAAATCCGCTTTTCTTTTTTCCCAAGTTCATTATAGCCATATTTTTCAAGTCGTCTTGTAACTTCATCCTTCGTTAAACCACGATCCAAGTCAGTATTCAGTTCCCTTAGAACCTCTACTGCCTCCATCGAGTGCCAAGCTGCCATATCAACACCGCTCCTGTTCATCTTAAAAATAGTCTCTTAAGTCCAGAACTCAAACCTCGGGGAGTTGAGTCAAGCGATTCAATGACTTCATTGTGGCTAAATTGTGCCAATTTCTTTCTATAGACATGATATGCTACATCAAATGAACATAGGCACCAGCATAAGCATCACTCCACCAGCTACCACTGAGGCGATTTGTCCGGCAACATTGGTTCCAGCAGCGTGCATCAGTAGATGATTGTAAGGATTAGCTTCCAGCCCTAGCTTCTGCACTACACGGGACGACATGGGGAAAGCTGAAATGCCGCAAGCGCCAATCATAGGATTGATCTTTCGCCCTGACAGAACAGACATTAGCTTGCCTAGCAGAACACCTGCCACAGTATCCAGACTGAAAGCTACTATTCCCAGCATAAACACTAATATAGTCTCGGGTCTGAGAAACTCAGTTCCAGCCATCATTCCTCCTACGGTGATGCCCAGAAGAATAGTTACGATGTTAGCCAGTTCATTTTGAGCTGCCAAGGAAAGTCTCTCCACCACTCCGCATGCTCGTAACAGATTGCCAAACATGAGACAGCCGATAAGCGGAGTAGCTTTTGGGGCAAGCAAACCTACCACAAGCACAGTAATTATAGGAAAGAGTATCTTCGTCCTCTGCGAAATTGTTCCCGCAACCGAAGGCATTTTTAAAGCCCTTTCTTTTTTACTACACATCGCCTTTATTATAGGTGGCTGGATGATAGGCACCAAAGCCATATAAGAATAAGCGGCTACAACAATGGCAGCAGTGTATTTAGATTGCAGTGTGGTCGCGACGTAAATCGAGGTAGGCCCATCGGCAGAGCCGATTATGCCGATGGCAGCTGCATCTTTTAAGCTGAAATCCAAGACGTGGAGCCAACCATCACCCAAAAAATAAGCCAAAATGAAAGTTGCGAAAATGCCGAATTGGGCGGCAGCCCCAAGAAAAATAGTATAGGGCCTTTGCAGAAAGGGCTCAAAGTCAATCATAGCTCCTATGCCAATAAAGATAAGCAGGGGAAATATCTCGGTATGGATGCCAGCTTCTCTTAGCACGGCTAAAAACCCACCTGCCTCCGCCGCCCCACCTAGCGGTATATTAGCTAACATGCATCCAAACCCAATAGGCACAAGTAGAACTGGCTCCACCTTTTTAGCAATTCCCAACCACATGAGGACGCCGCTGATAACTAACATCGCCACGGCTTCCCAACTCAAATTGAGAAAACCGAGGAATTCGCCTGTAGCCATGTCTATTGTTTATCCTTTTTTTTCTTGTTTCTCCCTGGGTTTAAGCAGTTTACCCAGGAGAATCATGACCAAGAGTAAAATCCCCAGGACGGCGAAAATGATCGCCATTCCTAACAGGACTATCCATAAGGCATTAAGCATTCTGTTTCCTTCTTATCTGCAGGGTTTCTACAATACAGTAACGCAATGGTAGCTGTCAAAGCATCAGCAGGAATGGGCGTGTTGCTGTCAAGCGAAAATATCACACTAATTGTTTTGCGATTTTGTTACCCCTTATCGATACACACTCTGAAAGGACTGCGCCAGCTCTAGCGCTCTTCTCTTCAGTCCATCATCTAAGGCATTGTGAGGTTTGCTCTCTCGATTGCCATGTGCCAATGCTGCGGCGCCCTCCTTTCTATACGCCGCTAATATTCTCCTTACATGGCGTAGCGACAGGCCTAACACCTCAGATGCCTCCCTTGGCGGTGCCCCTGCCCATCCCTATCCCGTTCAACACCATTAACCTACTTTGCTCCTTCTTGCCCAATGTCACCATCTCCTTCATGCGTGACATTTTCGCTTAAAAGTTATATGGTGACAAAATCGTATAACATCAACAAATCAGCAGCTAAAAGTTGTCACACAGGCATTTAAGGGTTATACTTAAAGGTTATGGCACTAAAACAAGATTATTATGAGGTGCTGGGAGTGCCTCGACACGCTAGTGACGAGGCACTCAAGAGAGCTTTTCGCAAATTAGCTTTCCAGTACCATCCTGATCGCAATAAAGATCCCGGGGCTGAGGAGAAATTTAAGGAAATAAACGAGGCCTATCAGGTCCTCTCCGACCCTGAGAAGAGGCGTAGATATGACCACTATGGCCGAGTGGATATAGAAGGAGGCTTTCCCGATTTTGGCTTTGGTGGGCTGGGAGATGTTTTTGAATCCTTCTTCGGTGGTTTCGGCACTCCCTTTGCCAGAACGGCTCAGCGTGTTCCCCATAAAGGAGATAGTCTGCAAAGTCACCTCACCCTTTCCTTTAAGGAGGCAGTATTCGGTTGTAGCAAAGAAGTTGAAATGCAACGCATCGAGTTCTGCTCTTCATGCCATGGCATCGGCAGCAAACCAGGGACAAATCCTGAGACCTGCCCTGATTGTCGCGGCACAGGGCAAGTGAGGAGAGTTCAGCAAAGCATTTTTGGGCGCTTCACCCACATTACCACTTGCTCTCGCTGTGGAGGTAGTGGCACTGTGATAAGCAATCCTTGTCCTCAATGCCAGGGAAGAGGGAGAATAAAGGTGAAGCAGAGGATAAGGGTTGACATCCCTGCCGGTGTGGATGATGGACAACGATTGCGCTTGGATGGAGAGGGAAGTGCTGGCTTGTATGGAGGTCCACCCGGCGACCTCTATGTAACCTTTTCAGTAAAGCCACACAATTTATTCCAGAGAGATGGCAGTGACATTCTTTACGAGTTATCAATCAATTTCGCCCAGGCTGCTTTGGGCGATGAGATAAGAGTGCCATCTTTAGATGGAAGGGTAGATTTAAAGATACCGCCAGGAACTCAAAGCGGGAAAAACTTTCGCCTTAAAGGCAAGGGTATCCCTCATATTGATGGTAAGGGAAGAGGAGACTTACTCGTCAAAGTGGACATAATAACCCCACAACGGCTGGACAAAAACCAGCGTCGCCTTTTCGAAGAGTTGGCAAAGATACTACCTCGAACTGAACCCCCTCTAGACGTCTAGGCCAGAGGTCAATGATGGCTTGCTGCTAATTCCTTGAACTCGCTCAACGCTCGGCTCGGGGACAAGCCTTCAAAGAGGATCCCATAAATAAGGTTGATAATGGGTAATTTAAGCCCCTGGTTTCTTGCCAACTGGGAGGCTGCCACAGCAGTGGCGACTCCTTCGGCAACGTGTGGCATAGAGGCAGATATTTCAGGTAAAGAGCGACCCTTAGCCAATTCGTAGCCAACATAATGATTACGGCTTAAAGTGCTGGAACAGGTAGCTATCAGGTCGCCTAAACCAGCTAAGCCATAAAAGGTGCTCGCACTGGCTCCTAAAGTTATCCCTAAGGAAACAACCTCAGCCCATCCCCAGGCAATGAAGGCGCCCTTAGCATTGTCACCTAAGCCTAATCCGTCTATCATGCCTGCGCCCAAAGCTATGATGTTTTTCAGGGCTCCACCCAATTCAACCCCGATAACATCATCGCTGGTAGATAGAACAAATCGGGGTGATTCCATTAGTTCCCGTGCTCTTCCTGCTAAAGCTATATCATGTGCGGCAACGATTGAAGCAGCGGGTAGACCTTGAGCAATTTCCCTGGCCAGATTGGGACCAGAGAGAACACAAATTTGCCCTTCCAGGGAAGGAGCAATCTCCTCCGCCAGCACCTGTGACATCCTCTTCCCACTGTTTTCCTCCAATCCTTTGGCGGCGCTCATCAATAGCATCGAACTGGTCAGATAATCCCTGGCTTGACTGACATTTTCTCTCAATTTTCGAGAGGGGACAGCCCAGATTGCTAGGTCGGCCCCGTTTAAGGCTTCCTCAATGTGGCTAGTAACTGAATATTTGTGTCTTCCTTGATTTAATTCTTTAGCCTCGGCTTCGCTTCGCGCCCACAGTTTTACAGTTGCCCCCCCCTCGCTCAACAAGCCACCTAAAGTATTGCCCCATGAAGTATTGCCTATGATAGTAATAACATTAGGCATGGTCTCTATTGCTCTTTCACCACAACCGGCGTTCTGTGCCTTGCCTTAAGCGTTTTATGTTGCCCAGGTGTTGGTAGACAATCAGAGCAACGACTACCGAACCGTAAGCCAGATAGATGGGAGGAAAATTATATAGGATGGTTAATGGTATCATGAAGCACAAAGCCGCTAAGGAACCGAGAACAGAACCAAGAGACATGTGTCGGCTCAGTAACGCTGCTAAAGCTACAATCTGGGCACCAAATATGCCCACGGGAGGGCAAATAGCAAACAATGTGCCAAAATAGGCAGTTACTCCCCTGCCTCCTTTAAATTTAGCAAATATGGGCCAGTTATGTCCTACTACCACGGCCAGACCGGCCACAACTTGGGCTACATGTTGCCAGTAAACGGACACGCCCCCGATAGTTAAGATACCGCTGTCGCCATCTATAATTACTGTAGCCAACATAACTGCCCCAGCAGCTTTAACTACATCGAGAACTAGGGTTAAAACGCCGAGCTTAGCCCCCGTGATCCTCATCACATTAGTGGCGCCAGTCTTGCCGCTTCCATATCCCCTGACGTCAACGCCGCTTTTCAGCTTGCTAATTATCAGACCAAAGGGAATGGAGCCAAGGAGATAAGCAATAACTACGATGGCAATGAACTCAGCTACCATGCTCTCACCGCCGTCTCAGTATTAATTTTACGGCCAGCCTTGGTGAAAATCAACTTCAAAGGAACGTCGCGAAAACCGAAGCTCTGGCGAAGCTTATTTTCCAGATAGCGTTGATAGGAGAAATAAACCAGTTGAGGATTGTTAACCTGTAGAACGAAAGTTGCCGGTCGGGATTCATCTTGATAAGCTCGAATAATGCGCAACCGTCTAGAGCCTATGTGGGCTGGGGGATAGCTACTTACTGCCTGTTTGACTAACTCGCTAACTTCCGAACGAGGTATTCGCTTTTGTCTTTTCTGCCAGATATCCCAAGCTTGAGGCAGAATCCTGTTTACTCCTCGCCCTAGTTTGGCAGAGATGTAAATGATAGGTATGTAGGAAGCAAATCTAAGTCTTTGTTCCACGCTCCGTTTAAATTCCTGTCTTTGTTCTCGGGGAACAAGGTCCCATTTGTTAACTAATATCATTATACCCCTTCCAACTTCAATAATATAGCCAGCGATATGCATATCCTGGGCAGTAATAAATTCACTGGCATCAATTAGCAGCAAGGCAACATCACAGCGGTTGATAGCCTGGAGGGCGCGAAGCAAACTATAATAATCCACCCCAACATCGACCCTGCCACGCCGTCTAATACCGGCGGTGTCGACGAGCAAGATTTCCTTATCATCCCACCGAACTGTAGCATCAAGCGAGTCACGTGTTGTCCCCGGAGACTCATGGACAATGGCCCTTTCATCTCTTAGTAATGTGTTCAACAAAGTTGACTTGCCTACATTAGGTCGCCCCACAATAGCTAATTTAGCTTCTCCTAGCTTGACAATACTTATAGGTTGCGGTGGCAGGGAAGCTAGCATGGCATCCATCAAGTCATCTATTCCTCGATTATGGTAGGCACTTATGGCTACAGGCTCACCCATGCCCAGGTGGTAGAAATCGGCTACCTGATTTGCTTGCTGGGCAGAATCCACCTTGTTTACTGCTAGTATGATAGGCTTATTGGCGGCACGCAGCACCTCAGCAATTTCCTCATCGGCAGCAATAGCTCCATCTTTGGCATCTAGTAAAAAGATGATGACATCCGCCTGACCAATAGCTGCTTCGACCTGTTCCTTGACCTTCTGCTCCAAAGACAACCGCGGCTTTGCTTGCCAGCCACCAGTATCAACTACAGTAAACTCTCGCCCCTGCCAAGAAGCAAAAGCAAAAACGCGGTCCCTGGTTGTTCCTGGCAAATCAGCAACCACGGCTATCCGCCGACCCGCCAGGCGGTTAAGCAATGTGGACTTGCCCACGTTAGTTCTGCCCACAATGGCCACAATGGGTCTGGTCATTTGTCTGAGCCCTTTGGATTTAACACAGAAGAATTCTGGCTAGCAAAGCCTTTTGTAGATGAAGCCTGTTTTCCGCCTGGTCGAATACCACTGACCGGGGGTCATCTAGCAAGCCGGCGGAAATTTCCTGGCCGTGATGAGCCGGCAAGGGATGCATGAATAAAGCATCTCTTTTAGCCAGGCTTAGTAATTTACTATTCACCTGATAGCTTGAAAAAACGAAGCTGCGTTTCTCTGCCTCAGCCTCCTGACCCATGCTAACCCACACATCAGTATAAACTATATCAGCACCTCTGGCTGCTTCATGAGGGTTATTGGTTAGCTGAATCTGGCTACCGCTAAGAGCAGCGAATTTTTTTCCTTGATTCAATACTTCTTTCTTAACCTCGTAGCCTGGCGGAGAGGCGAAGTGGAAATTCATGCCCGTCAGGCAAGCAGAGAGAAGCAAGCTATTGGCTACATTATTGCCATCGCTAATAAATGCCAAAGTCAAGCCAGAAAGCTTCCCTTTCTTTTCAGAAATGGTGAGAAGGTCGGAAAGAGCCTGGCAGGGGTGTTCCAGGTCAGAAAGGGCATTAATTACAGGCACAGAAGAATGAGCAGCGAGAATATGCAGAGTTTCTTGAGAAAATGTGCGAGCGGCAATGACGTCCACATAGCGGCTGAGCACCCGGGCTATATCAGCCGCTGGCTCTCGCTTGCCCAAGCCCACCTCCTCTGGAGATAGGTAGATGCAATGTCCGCCTAGCTGATACATAGCCAACTCGAAACTGACTCTGGTTCGCAAGGAAGGCTTCTCAAAGAGGAGAGCTAAGGTTTTCCCTGAAAGGAGAGATGATGCCCCCTCTCGCTTTATGCACCGGGCCTGCTCTATGAGATGCTCAATTTCCTTACGGTCGAGGTCAGCTATTGAGAGTAAATCTTTTTTCATATTTCGTCTCTCTTGATACTACTTTAGCGTATGACGTTTGTCAATCGGTAGAACACAACTTCACGCTGAGCTTCGGAGTGGCTATTGGGATAGCAAATTATTTGAACTGTTTATTATAATGAGCTAGATGACCAATATCTATCGTTGAGCTAAATCTTATGGCATGCTGGGCAAAATATGGAGATAAGCGTGAAATGCTATTCGGGCTATGTCTACGCTGAAGAACCACGCTCTTTTATCTGGCAAGAAAAGGAACTTAAAATAAAGTCAGTAGAAAAAGCCTGGCAGGAACCAGACAAAAGGCTATTCAGAGTGGTCACCGAGGATGGTAAACTATTTGAGCTGTGTTACAATAAAGCAACTGACCGATGGACTGCTGTTGAATTGACGTTTTAAGGAGAAATCGCGAGAGAGATTTTTGAGATTCTAGAACAGAATGCCCGGGCGACTCCGGAACAGATTTCCACCACAGTGGATAAACCTGTCAAAGAGGTAGAAAAAATAATTAAGCAGGCTGAGAAAGATGGGACTATTGTGAAATACAAAGCCATAATAAACTGGCCTAAATTAGGCAAGGAAGATGTATGGGCTTTAATCGAAATCAGGGTAGCACCGCAACGCGGTGTTGGCTTCGATGCCATTGCTGAGCGGATCTATCAATTTCCTGAAGTGTATTCTGCTTATCTAGTCTCAGGCACCTATGACCTAGCTATACTGGTGAGAGGTAAAAATATGCAGGAAATTTCCAGTTTTGTCGCTGAGAAACTAGCTCCTCTAGAGCAGGTACAAAGCACTGTCACCCACTTTCTTCTCAAACGATATAAGGAGAACGAGGAAACTTTTCACCTTCCCAAGGAAACAAATAGACGTCTACCAATAACGCTGTAATATGCTAAACATAAAGTCCACAGCAACCAAAGCCCGGGATAGCCTGATTTCACAAAAGGTGGCTACGCTTCCACCATCAGGCATCAGGAAGTTCTTCGACCTACTTTCCTCCGTGGAAGACGTTATCTCGCTTAGTATCGGTGAGCCTGATTTCGTCACCCCCTGGCATGTCAGGGAGGCAGGCATATATTCTCTGGAAAAAGGATACACTATGTATACCTCGAACTCCGGCATGCCTGAACTACGTCAGGAATTAGCCCACTACCTGGAGCTTCGTTATGGGGTGAGCTATCATCCTGAGCATGAAATTCTTATTACCACAGGAAGTAGTGAAGGATTAGACCTTGCTCTAAGAGCCATTATCAACCCCGGTGACGAGGTTATAATTCCCGACCCTTGCTATGTGGCTTATCCCGCCGATATCATTCTGGCTGGCGGAGTGCCCATTCTTGTTCCCACAAACGAAGAAAACAATTTTGTCATCAGGGCAACCGATATCGAAGCCAGGATCACGAAACAGACGAAGGCTATCTTGATAGGCTACCCGGCAAATCCCACTGGCGCAATCATGCCCAAAAAAGAGGCAGATGCTATTGCCGCGCTGGCTAAAAAGCATGACTTGCTGGTTATATCCGATGAGATATATGCCCGTTTAGTTTATGGAGTGGAGCATATTTGCTTTCCCAGCCTTCCCGGGATGAAAGAGCGTACCATCCTGACCAGCGGATTTTCCAAATCTCATGCCATGACTGGTTGGCGTATCGGCTATGTGGCAGCCGAACACCGTTTCATCCAGGCCCTGACCAAAATCCATCAATACACCATGCTCAGTGCCCCAACGATGGCACAGATGGCAGCCATCGATGCCCTGAGAAACGGTGAAGTTGAGGTCGAAAGGATGGTTCAAGAATACAACAGACGCCGTCGCCTCATGGTCAAAAGATTAAATGAGATTGGTTTATCCTGTTTTGAGCCCAAGGGCGCTTTCTATGCCTTTCCCTCAATAAAAGCCACCGGAATGAATTCAGAGGAGTTTGCCGAAAAGCTGCTGGTGGAGGAAGAAGTTGCTGTAGTCCCGGGCACTGCTTTTGGACCGTGCGGTGAAGGTTTTGTCCGCTGCTGCTATGCTACTTCGCTACCTGACATCGAGGAAGCGCTGAGAAGAATGGGCAGGTTCATAAGAAAAAGTGGGCTAAATACAGCATAATAGGCACCTTAGAAACAAGCCCTGGATTAATATCCATTTCTTAGCCTTTACAGGTCAACCTGGATTTACCATATCCAGGAGTGCCTATAAGCACGACCAGTGATAAAATAGCTTTCGAATATAGAAGATAGAAAGGAGGTTTCAAAAAATTTCAATGGCGATGAAAGATGGAGTTATCATCGTGGGGGCGGGTGCTGCTGGATGTTCCGTAGCCTATCATCTAGCCAGGCGTGGCATCACTTCTCAAATAATTGACAGGGAAGGTATTGCCAACAGAGCTTCAGGAAAAGCCTGGGGTATTTGGTCGTATCCTCCTGAAAATTGGTCGTCAACAGATGTGGACGTGACTGAGGACAGGTTACCAATGCGAACCGATACGCAATTTCTTGGTGAAAGAGCTCAAAGGCGTGAATATCAGCAACGTGTGAGCGACTTTTACTGGCTCGGTTACCACAGGCTGCCGGAAGCCATCCGTGAACTGGAGGAAAGAGGGGGAATCAATGTGGACTATCGCGAGTTTCCAATTGTTCGGATTGCTGTCTCAGAAGAGGTAGAAAAGAGGTACAGGGAGTTTTTCTCAGCCATTAGAAGCGCCGGCTATTACGAGGGGGATTGGCTGGAGCCGGATGAGCTACAAGCTATCTTCCCCAACATTAATCCTCAAATCAAGGGACAAATCAAGGGAGGTCTGTGTCTTCCTAATTTCAAAGTTGAACCTTATAAATACACCCTGTGCCTGGCACAAGCCGCTGAGAAAATGGGATGTACCATCCGCAGCGGTGATGTAGTGGGATTTGGCAGCCATGGCTCAAGAGTCACTTCGGTTGTCCTGGCCAGTGGGACTGAGATCCAGGCCACTGAAGTAGTCCTGGCTATGGGGCCCTGGATTGGCCAGGCAACCTCGTGGCTCGGCAAAGAATTACCCGTTCAACTATACAAATCACAGTGCCTAAGAGTTGAGTTACCTCGCCCATTCCCTCCTTATCATATTGATTATATTAGTGGGACGGTGGAAGGATTCATTGTTCCCGAAGTTGGCAATCAGGTTCTTCTGGAAGTTGAAAAGAAATTGCCCGACGTGGTAACAAATTTCGATAGTTCACTGACCGAAGAGAGTAAGCTTTTAGCGATAGAAATGGCAACAAATCTATTCCCCGAGATAGAAAACGGTTCTGTAGTCGAACATAGAGGCGACCTGGAGTGCTGGGCTCCCGGGTTAAGATTGCAACCCGTGCTAGGTCGTCATCCCGAATGGGACAATGTCTATCTGGCTAGCAGGTTCGGCCCATGTGGTATTATGTTAAGCCTGAGTGCTGGACAGCTCATGGCCGAACTTATCGCCAGAGGTGGTCAAGCTCCTTACAGAGTAGAAAAGCTACTCGAGACTTTATCCCCGGTGGAACTTAAGGAAAATAAAGACTAAAACCGTCTGGTGCTGGGTTTACCATATCAAAGAGTGCCCATAAGCACGACCAGTGACAAAATAGCTTTCGAATATAGAAGATAGAAAGGAAATTTCGATGGCGATGAAAGATGGAGTCATTATCGTGGGGGCAGGTGCAGCTGGATGTTCCGTAGCCTATCATCTAGCCAGGCGTGGCATCACCTCCCAAATAATTGACAGGGAAGGCATCGCCAGTAGAGCTTCAGGAAAGGCCTGGGCTGTTTGGTCGTATCCTCCTGAGACTTTTTTGGCATGGGATTTAGACCTGACTGAGAGCGTGCCGTCAATTCTGGCCGATGCGGAACTTCAAAGTGAAATAGCTCAAAGGCAGGAATATGCGCAACGCATGGTCGACCTTCACTGGATTGGTTATCACAGGCTACCAGAAGCCATCCGCGAACTGGAGGAAAGAGGGGGAATCAATGTGGGATATCGCGAGCTTCCATTCGTTCAAATCGCTCTCTCGGAAGAGGTAGAGGAGAGGTACAGGGAAGCTTTCTCCGCCATTAGAAGCGCCGGCTATCATGAGGGGGATTGGCTGGAGCCAGATGAGCTACAAGCTACCTTCCCCAACATTAATCCGGAAATCAAGGGACAAATCAAGGGAGCCCTGTGTCTTCCTAATTTCAAAGTTGAACCTTATAAATACACCCTGTGTCTGGCACAAGCCGCTGAGAAAATGGGATGTACTATCCGCAGTGGCGAGGTGGTGGGATTTGGCAGCAAGGGTTCAAGAATCACTTCGGTGATCCTGGCCAGTGGGACTGAGATCGAGGCCACTGAAGTAGTCCTGGCCATGGGGCCATGGATTGGCCAGGCAACCTCGTGGCTCGGCAAGGAATTACCCGTCGAATTACACAGAGAACAGTGTATAAGAGTTGAGTTGCCTCGCCCATTCCCTCCTTATGGTATATATACGACGGAAGGAGCCATTATTCCCGAGGTTGACAATAAGGTCATACTGCACGCTTCTAAGGGATGGCCCGACCTGGCAACAAATTTTGATAGCTCATTGACCGAAGAGAGCAAGCTCTCATCGATAGAAATGGCAACAAATCTATTCCCCGAGATAGAAAATGGTTCTATAGTCGAGCATAGAGGCGACCTGGAGTGCTGGGCCCCCGGGTCAAGAATGCAACCCGTGCTAGGTCGTCATCCCCAATGGGACAATGTCTATCTGGCTAGCAGGTTTGGTTCCTGCGGTATTATGTTAAGTTTAAGTGCCGGAGAGCTCATGGCCGAACTCATCGCCGGAGGCGGTAAAGCTCCTTATAGAGTAGAAAAGCTACTCGAGACTTTATCCCCGGCGGAACTTAAGGAAAGTAAAGGCTAAAACCCGCTGGTCCTGGATTTCCCATATCAAAGAGTGCCTGTAAGCACAACCAGTGGTAAAATAGCTCCCAAAGGCCCCGCACTTAGCTTTGCGGCGAAGAGCTTGGTGGAGGACCCAATAGCTGAAAGGGCTTAAGAAGTACCTGCCACTGTTATTTTCCATGTTTTATGGATTTAGACACTATGGGTAGCAGACGGGGGAGAAGACAATCTGAGCGCAGGATTGCCAAGGCCAGCAGGCGTACTCCAATAACGATTGGGGCCATCGTCATCATCGCCCTGGTCGTCGTGGCGGTTGGGCTGGCCCGAACTTGCGGATAGCCAGGCGACAGGAAGCACGCAGTGCCAATGATAGTAGAGTATAGCTAACCTGTCATTTATACTGAATTCCTACTCCGACTCCGTACTACCATAGATTTTCTGAAATTTTCCCACACAAACCATAATACACCCTGGAAATGCTTGACGGTATGGGGAGGATAATATAGTATAAGTCAGGATTTTGGAAAAGCTGTTGCTTCCTTTGTTCTCCGATGAGAAATCTCGTAAGATATTTGCCAAACAGCACGGTAGGAGCAGAGTTTTACCAAATTCAGACGGGTAGATGAAAACAGTAATCACAAGTATTCTGGTAGCCACTGTACTAGCCTTAATCTTTTCCCTACCAGCTCTGGGCGAGGAGAGCGAAAGCATAACCATCACTATGACAGGAGTCAGTGAGATTTCCATCAGCCTGGATAAAGCACAATGGCTGCTAGGAGAAGTAGCCACGGACATGGAGCACACGACAAGCCCGGCGATAGAGTGGTGCACACTAGAAGTGATTGGCAACAGTGCTGTGAGGACCTTTATCGTAGGGGAGGATGCTATATGGTATGAAGGTGGAGTGGGTAAAAATTATTATTGGACATTGAGCGATGATGGCACCAATGGGGAAAACGAATATGGATTATTGTTCCGCATATCTGGCGATACAGCACGAGGGTATGTCCCCGTCACTAAGACAGAAGGCGAATTCTGGCCCTATTCTGATCTTGAACCCGGGCAGTATAAGCAATTCGGCTTGAAATTACTAACGCCGACCTATTTCGTTGGTAACAGGGAGATGCGAACCCCAATCACCATAAGCGCAGTAGCTGCCTGATGATAAGGCACATCAAATTAGCTGGACTTATTGCCGCTTTACTGGTCATCCTCCTACCATCTGTTACTCTGGCTCAGGACCTTATCTTTAGCGTGTCCCCCGCTGAGGTAAGCATAGATAACCTGCCCCCGGGAGAAGCAGCAGAATTCGAACTGACCATTTACAATAAGGATGAAATAGCTCATAATTTTACCCTCACCATCTTTCAACCTCCGGAAGAGGAAAGAAGAGAAGGGAGGACTGAATTCCCCGATGATAGCTGGATAAGCCTTTCCTCTCAAGAAATCGAAGTGGCCGCTAATTCTGAGGCCGAGATAATGGTGAGGGTAGCCATACCACGAGAGCAAAAACGGACAGGCGAGGACTGGGAGACATGGTTGGGAGTCGCTGCTGAATCCAGCGACCTGTTGGCCGTAAAGCTATATGTTCGTCTGTTGGTGTCCACACTCCCTGCAACAGAAGCCAGTTCCAACGCCGGATTGGTCGCCGGGATTATCGTGGGCATAGCACTGCTTGGCTGTGGTGGCTATTATTACTTCAGGCGCAAAGCCAAGTCCGAATGACCGTTAAGCCTCAGCCTCTTTTGCCATTGCAAGCACCTGGAAGGTGCGTGTCAATCTCCTGCCCCTCCACGAGATTGCTTCGGCTGACAAAGCCAGCCTCGCAATGACAAAATAAAGGGCGGTATTTTATATGCCGCCTCTTTTCTGTAGTGCGACCCTTCAGGGTCGTGCCACCCCTGCACGAGGCTAAAGCCTCGCACTACATTTCCCAACATCGAAACCTCAAGCCCTAAACTGTTTTGGCATTGGTATTTTAGGTTTTGATAAAGAGGCGAGATTGAGTATGCAGACGCCATCTCCATAAGATTGTAGTACTTCATAGTACTAATTTCTACTGCAAAACAGTACGAATGGGTGATTCTCATAAACCTGGCTAGTTGATATGCTAAAGATACTGCGACAGCATGATGCACTAGATAGAGGCGACATGAAAGTAGCTGATACCATTTCTCAACGTTACGAAACCAAGCTGGTCGAGAAGCTGCGCTCGGGCGACAATGCAGCTATGGAGGAATTCCATAATATTTACAGGAACAGACTCTACTATCTGGTATTGAGACACGTAGACCAAAACCAGGCCGTAGCTGAGGATTTGGTTCAGGAAGTATTCCTTGCCGCTCTGAGTTCACTTGATAAATTCCGTGGTGATAGCCAGCTTTATACCTGGCTGCGCAGTATCGCACTTCACAAAATAAATGATTTTTATCGCCGCCAGGCGCGAGAGCCCGAATCCAAGATTTCGTCCCCTGATTTTTATGCTATGAAGCTGGAGCAAACCGTGGACAATGAACCAGCGGTCCATAGTGCAATGGAGTCCGAAGAGATTCGCCACTCGGTTCACCAAGCTTTAGAGGGCTTGCCTCAGGATTATCAGAAGGTGCTGGTATTGAAATATCTCGATGAGATGCCCGTGCTAGAGATAAGTCTGGTTATGGGTCGCTCACCAAAGTCGGTTGAGGGATTGCTGGCACGGGCCCGGAAGGCTATGCGGGCTGAACTGGAGGAAAACAACCAGGAAACTTGATTACAGCTTGGCAAATGATTTCTGCACACAATCCCCCTCCAGATTTATACAAACTGTTTGATTCTTTTCCAGCGTCGGATTCAGATTTGTCTTGACTATCCGGGGAACTCTTTATCTCCAAATTGTGTAGTGCGCCCCTTCAGGGTCATGCCCTATGAGCTAAAGCCTCGGATATAGTCCTCACCCAATTTCGAGGCGTGAAGGACTCCTCTCTTCCACGATTGATATTTTTATTTGAGGGCAGCACGAGGCTAAAGCTTCGGATGTCATTGCGAGGGATTTGCCTTTGTGTCATTGCGAGCATCTGGAAGGTGCGTAGCAATCTCCACTCTCAGTAACCCCTCCACAAGATTGCTACGGCTGGCTTCACCAGCCTAGCAATGACACAATGTTGGGGTCATTATTAATCTGCGGGAGCCCACAAGGGGCTCCCGCTGCGATGGAAAGGAGGTTAAGGCGAATATGAAGATATTGTCTTTGTTACTGCCTGGAAAGCGTTGACCAGTCCCTTCTCCACATCAACACCAGTGATGGGAACACAACTATTTTCAATAGCCCATCGCGCTTCGTCATTGATTGTGCCGTTGCCGTTGCTATCCTCAACGACACTGAAAACCCGGGCAGCTATGCCCGAGACATGGGCCCCGGCTGCCGAGGTGCCCGTCTTATAGCCATATTGGTTCTGGGGTAATTCAGAGTAAATGTTAAAGCCCGGAGCAGCTACATCCACCCAGTCGCCATAGCTGGACAACAACGCCAAGGAATCATTTTGATTTGTGCCGGCCACCGCAAGGCAATTAGCATAATAAGCCGGGTAGGAAGGCTCTGACCGACCCTTATTGCCCGCCGCCGCTATAATTATCGCTCCCTGGCTCCATGCATAGTTTACCGCTTCTTCTAAATCCGGCCAAGCTTTCATAGACAGGCTTACGCTGATAACCTGGGCTCCTTGGTCCACCGCCCAGATGATGCCTCTGGCTACCACCGAAGGCTCACACCTCCCCCAGTCATCAGCCACCTTCACATTCATTAGCCGACATTCCGGGGCGATGGCGACAATGGTGCCTGCCATATGAGTCCCATGCCCATAAAGATCATCAATTGTCGGGCTACCGGTGAAATTGACCTCAGCCGCCACCCTATCAGCCAAATCCTGATTATCCTTATTAATACCCGTGTCCAGCACAGCCACTATAACTGCCTGGTCCCCCCTGGTTATTTGCCAGGCCTGAGGCGCCTCAATCCTACTTATCCCCCACCTCTCGGTCAGATAGCTATCATCAAGAGAATACGTCACCTGTGGTGCAGGATCATGGCTTGAGGAATCACTATTATCGGCAGGAGCCTCATCATAAACGGATGCATAACCGTAGGCTAACGCGCCTTCCCTGTCAAGTAGCACACCGTGTACTAACACGGCAACCAGTATTACTGCAACCAGCGTCAGGGATACGGCTAAATATTCTAGCTTCTTCAATATACATTATATATAGCAACCTTCCAATCCAATGAGAATCACCCATCGGTACCGTTTTAGTACCATTTTGCCTAGAATATAGTAATGCGACCTTTTACCTACTTACCCCAGAGCCTGGTCCTGGTACTTTCTAACCAGTACTACTTGACTAAAATGGAGGTGCTGTGCTAGCATTAGACATAATATTTGGACTTGAAGGGGAGGCAGGGCAAAGAAAGTAGGTTCCCTAGTACCTCTGGTATCTACTACTTGGTTGACAAACTCGAAAAAACCCCCCAAAAGTAATGGGAAGAATGAGGGATTTTTTCTTTTTTTGCGACTATATATATACAAAGGTAATAGCTAATTGGTAATAGCTAATTAGTCCTGGCCAGGAGGAGAGATATGAAAAATAGAATAATTTCTTTAATAACCGTGGTCATGCTGATTGTCATGACCTTGCCGGCCACCAGCCCGCCGGTGGGGGCACAGCCAAGTGCATGGCCGGATGATACACAGTGGACATATCCTGCTGATTGTTACTGTGACCCATCTGGCGATAAACATCCAGCAAACACCGACCTAATTGGATGTGAAGAGCTGATCGGTCCGGCCGTTTACTACTATTTCGGCACAAACTACTCCTATTTCCGTGAACGTGTGGCAGCCGACCCCTCAAAAAATGGGGGCTTTGCCAAAGCTACCTGGGTTGTTTTATTTGACTTGCCCCAACCGGGTAATTACGAGTATCTCCTGAGCATAAATGGTAAAGAGGACAAAGTACAACTTTGGGAAAATACTGTCAAAGCATCCTTGGTATGGAATCCAATACTGAAGGATAAGGCAGAGCTACTGCATTGGGAAGGAGATATAAGCACTTATGCACGGATAGTGGATGATGGCACAGGTCATTACTTTGTAGATTGGGCTGTTCCTTCAACTGTGCTGGCCACATATAACATCACCGAAACTGCCAAAATGTACTTCTGCACCTCCGCAGATGCCAATAACTATAACAAGGATTATCTGGACTGCTACTTGCCAGATCTTGCTGTCACCGAGAAGTCAGAAGCCTGGGTTAGCCTCGCGGATAAGACCTATGACGTGACCTATGAAGTTTGCAACTATGGGGCTGCTGCCCCGGCAGAAGCAAGCACAACAGCTATCTTCATCGATAATGTTAAGGTTAAGGAAGACCTCGTGCCTGAGCTGGGACCAGGTGAATGCTACAGCAATACGGTGGGTCCCTTCACCATGACAGGAAATAGCGATACCATCAAGGTCTGTGCTGACTTTGACGATGTAGTTGATGAGGGTGATGAAAATAACAACTGTCGGGAGAATACCTTTAATGTTCCAGAGTGCACCCTGACGGTAACCTCTGATGGCTGTTGCTCCATAAATGTCTCCTATAATGGCTTCTCCGCTAATGTGAGTGCCGATTCCACTGAAATCTTCGCCGTCGATTGCGGCACCGATGTCACGCTTACCGCCGATAACAGCTCTGTCTGCTGTGACTTTGATGAGTGGCAGGTTGATGGAAGCCCAGTTAGTGGCAATCCCATAACCGTTACCATTGATTCCGACCACACTGCCGTTGCTACCTGTTCAGTGCCAAGCTATACTCTAACCACCAATGCTAACCCTCCCGAGGGTGGCACGGTTACCGACGGCGGAACCTATGATTGCGGTACGGTGGTCGACCTGGTGGCCGAAGCTGATGAGTGTTACGAGTTCGTCGAATGGACCGGAGACGTGGACACCATCGCCGATGCCAACGCCGCCTCAACCAACATCACCATGAACGCAACCAAGAGCATCACCGCTAACTTCGCCTTGCTCAGCTACAACCTCACAACTGCCAGCACCACTGGCGGCAATGTAACTGACCCCGGCGAAGGTACATTTACCTATGATTGCGGTACGGTGGTCGACCTGGTGGCGACCTCGAATACTGGCTACCGGTTTGTCAACTGGACTGGTGATGTGGGCACAGTCGCTAATATCAACGCTGCCTCAACCACCATCACTATGAACGGTAACTACAACATCATCGCCAACTTTGAGATAATTCCTCCAACCCCGCCCCGTCGTGGCGGCGGTGGTTGTCCTACGACCAAATACCTTACGGTGGACTGGGAAGGAAATAACACCACGGAGCCCCTTTACAGTAATGACAAACTAGCGGTAGATTTGCTGGGGCCTAGCTCCGATCTCATTCACAACTTGTTCCTGGAGCGAGGGACTCACGCACCGGTTGTTTACAAAACGACACACTACCTGATAATAGTCAGAGAGCTCGAAGAAATACCTGCTCTGCCAGAGAATACTGAAGCAATTGTGGTATTTAACATAACTCCTGCGGATGCTGAGTTCAACAGGGATATTTTCCTGACACTGGGCATCGATGAACTTCCCGAGAATGCTCTAAATGTAACCATGGCTTATTATGACGATGTTAATGGAGTCTGGGTAGTGCTGGAGAGTGAAGCAGGCGGACCAAATGGCGTGGCAGAACTGACCCTATCCGCGCCGATAAACCACTTCTCCATATTCGGCGTACTGGCTGCAATTGAACCGACACCTCCTCCACAGCCTGCCCATTTTGTGGCCAGTGGCTTGAACATCGAGCCCAGTGTGGAAAGGATATGGGAACCTGTC
>JAUWQP010000114.1 GCA_030611015.1 Chloroflexota bacterium
GTAATTAGCTAAAGACCTTCGCAAAACTAACACGGGCAAGTGGTTATCGAAATCTCGATAATTTCGAGAGGAGAAAGGACCTTGCCATGAGGAATCAAAGAAGTTTCAGCTTAGAGTTCAAGCGTCAGGTAGTGGAAGAGCTGATGAGTGGGGAGAGCGGCCCTGCGTAGCTGTGTCGGCGGCATAACATCACTCGAAGCTTGCTCTACCACTGGAAGAAACAATACAGTCGTGGCAAACGGGATTCACCTAATGTCAATAGTAGCTCATCTGCAGGGGTTTTCCAGACAGATGACAGTTGCCCAAATCTTTCGAGCAACGTACGAAGGGTTCTTAGGCCGATGCCCCGAATCTTTGAGAGGGCCATCAAGGAGACTATCTCCCAATTTTCATTTGTTGCATTGCTAATAGATAACGGAAGTTGGCCATTTTCCATAGGACATTAAACCTGCATAAACTATACTTATATCGAACCGGGGATTCCGGTCGTCTGACAGAAGTGTACATGAAATGGTTGTCTGGGTCTATCCTGCCTTCTATTGAACAGTCTGACGGTTTGTTCAGTTCGAGGTACATGGAAAGTCCCCCAACTCCGTGTGAACCCATAGCGGGCGCGGTTTTTCGACTTCTATTTGAGCAGGTTTTGAGGTAAACTAGAGACGCGTCGTGCCGAGGCTCAAATGACTGAAGAGGAAGTTTGGTATTTTGCCTATGGTTCGAATCTTAACATCGGCCAGATGATGACCCGTGTGAAGCGCTTGAATTCAGAGCCCTGATGTTAGGGCAGCAAAGGGAGCGATAAAGAAGAAGATAAGGGCGTTAGGAAGAAAGGTGGAATTCCACCTATCTGATGCTGGAAGCCATCTGTTCTGTAAATGCTACGAGTGGGATTTCTTAATTAGGGCTCACCATCGCTAAAGCCTATTACCCAGTTCAGCCAATCATCGTTCACGCTAACCTTTTCCATAGCAGCCATAAATCTCAGTTTTTGTATCATGTGTTCCGTTGTGCTATCTGTGGGAGAGAAATACCGCGGGAAAGGTGGGAAGGATGAAGTGAAGTGGAGAGTGCGCGGCATCCGGCTAATATTATGCCAAATGGCATCCTTCAAAACACGGTTATCAGGTACTGTTTCAAGAAGACTAAAGCCATTATGATTTAACCCTCTGTGTAGCGTTTGCTATATTGAAAGAGGTGGCTCAGAGATCGCTTATATTGCACTAAACTGGAAGGAGTCATGACGGAAGGCAAGTCACTTTCAGTAATCATATTATAATGAATTAAGTCAAATTCGTATTGTAATTTGACCTTTACTGATGAAATTCTCGTTCTGAACAGGTGACGGTCTGAAAACAGGCTTGGACTGGACACAATTCCTAGCTAGATTCGGCGACAGCAAGGGACCGCTATATAACACTATCGGGCGATTCTCTACGATACGGAACCGCAAGTTAGAGCCCTCAGTGAAATCCAGGAGAGATTGGGCCAAGCTGGACTCTTGGGAAATGTCATATCTTGGTCGAAGGCGACTTACCCATCATCCCACTCAAGGGGCTAGACATACTTACCTGCCCCCAATCCAATAATAAAGTAAATAATGGCGTATCTCACATTCAAGACTTATGATACTGAAACTATCAAGGATTTTGCGGAATTCTATCGCTGGTTTGAGGCTTTTGAGATCAACTTGCCTTCAGAGCAAAGGGTAAAAGCCACAAACTGATGGAACTTGGAGAGCGTTGAGATTGACGCTTCAATTGGATAGCGCGGCTATTGACCTCAAGGGGAATGGCTAAGAAGTTCCCGAGCAGCCTCCCAAAAATCCAATCTTGAAGGCTAAATGTGCTGTAGAAATGCCCTCTAAAAACATCTGCTACATAATATTTGAGCCTGCTTGACATGAATCCAAGGGACATGAGGCAAAGCTCGTGGGTAAAGAAAGAGGCGAGAAATTGAGGCTGCTTTCTTAGAACTTTCCCATTTTCATTGCGAAACCTTTCGTCTGCTTAGGTCGCTCTTTGCCGACATTTTGCCGACAAACTGTTTAGCACCTAGTGGAACAGGGTGGCACAGCCAAGCATAAATCACCCTAATGCCATGGACAGGATAGCACAAAATCGTATCTAGGAGGACGGGGTGGGACAACCAGCTTGTAAATGGGGTTCAGGTGGTCGGAGGTTCAAATCCTCTCACCCCGACCAGGTGTTAGATGAATTCAGGAGAGCGGTTTTCCGCTGGAGCTGTTGGAGAATGGATGCTTGATCCTGGTTTAGAGAGAGCGGGAAGGCTTGAAGCGGATTTTGCTGTTCAGCGATTTCTCTACAACTTGAAAGGCCAAGCAAAGGTGTGAGCAAGAGAATGGGTTGTTAATCCTTCCCTGGCTAGAGTGCAGACCGCACCTGAAGGTTATCCTGCCTTAAGAAATCCTCTACTTCTTCGTGCTTGAACCTGCGGTCGCGTCTTGGCCCCAAGCGATAAGCGTGTATGAATCCTTTGTTGGCCCACTGCCTCACTGTGTTGGGATGAACATCAAGGAAATCAGCTACCTCGGTAGTGGTCAACATTCTTGAATTCGTCAGACTTGTCTTCATGTTACCCTCATCTCAATTATCTTTACATTACTTCATCTATGCTAGCGTAAGCTCTTTTCTCTGTCTATCACCCGAAAGTCCTATTCGCCGGCGCAAAATGGTTTCGCCTGCCCCAATAGTACTGGGGAAAATAGTACTCTCGTCCTACAACTTTGGAGGTAAAGTGAAGATAATGCAATTGACAAAATTATGAGGTCTGGTACAATAGTGCCAGGACTAAAATTAGGTGTAAGCCATAATTCGGTAGAAAGGGAGCGACGAAGCGTAATCTGTAATTGGTTGCTTAGGTTGCGTGGAGCGAGTAGCGAAACCGACCCTGAGGTTGTTTTTTTTGATTTCTAGTGAGGTGGAATAATATTTGTTGAAAAGCACAAATGACTATAGATGCTGATATTACCGCTGATATTACCAAGGGTGACGGACGATAAGACAACCTCAAAACAAAAGGAGGAGAATTAGAAAGATGAAAAGAACAATAAAGATGAAAAAAGCAATATTACCTCTAATGGCTCTGGTACTGGTGCTTGGGCTGACATTGGTGCCGCCACTTGTTTCCTCCACCTCTCCCGCATGGTCAGTCTCGGCTGATGATGATAACTCTTGGGTCTGCTTGGAGGATATAGGCCCAGGAACGAGGGTGCTCCTATCCGATCGTGGTTACGAATGGGCAAAGCTATTTCACCTGAGCGTTGACGGCGAGTCGTACAACGGCTGGTGTATCAACCTTGACAGCCATATCAAGGTGGGCTTGTGCTTTGACGCTGATCTTCTCAGCGCGCCCCGGGAAATGCCGTGGTGTGAGATCGGCTACATCATGACCAATTATAGTCCCACTACTGACAATGAAGCCGCCGCTATCCAGCTCGCTATCTGGAAATACGTGTACGGGGGCAGGGAGAGTGTAATCGCAACAAGTCCAACGGCAGTGGAAACCAGAGCCCTGGAAATCTACGACGAGGCCAAAGGCCAGTGCCCGAATGTAATCGGAGGTGATTCAAAGCTAACGCTGCAGCCGGACGGTGACCTCGTTGTGAGCGGGGGCTTTGCCTGCCAGCAGTTCACCGCCACTGTGGCCGATACTACTCCATCTGGTGACCTTCCTCTGGAAGGAATAGAGGTTCAATTTCAAACCAGTAACGGCAGCTTCAGCCCATCCAATGGTGGGTCGCTCACCGTGCCCACTGATGAGCATGGTGAGGCTTCGGTCACGCTCTGTTGGGATGCCTCACAAAGTTCCTTCGGAGCCATCATCACTGCCTATACCGAGGGTTATTGGCCGGTGATAATCCAGCCGACAAGGCTCATACAAGACACAATAATATTAAAGCCCTTTGAGCTGACCGCTACAGAGTACAAAGTGTGGGAAACCAATCCTGGCTCGCTGGAAATCACCAAGACTGTTGACTGGAGTGGTTACACTCCAGATACTGGCCAGGAGTTTGAAATCTGCATCACCGGCCCGTCATATCCAACCGGCGACTGCAAGAAGGCTGGTCACCTCGGTGGCAAGCTGACCTGGGATAACCTCAAACCAGGTAGCTACAACGTCACCGAGACGGGTCCCGGCACCGAGTGGACTGGGGTCATTACTGGCTCACCGGCTGCCGTAGTAGCTGGTGATAAGGCTTCCGCCAATGTCACCAATACCTACAAGCGCGGCAGCCTGGAAATCACCAAGACTGTTGAATGGAGTGGTTACACTCCAGATACTGGCAAGACGTTTGAAATCTGCATCACCGGCCCAT
>JAUWQP010000003.1 GCA_030611015.1 Chloroflexota bacterium
GCGGAATTGAATTTATCCCTTTGCGCTTAAAGGCGACTGGAAAACTGCACACGTATATTGTTAGTGCCTCTTTAGATTAGAATTCTCTGTGAAGGTAATTATTATGGCTGGCTATCAGTCTTTATCTTCGTTTCGTTCCCCACATCACAATGGCTGCACCTTTAAGCAGGGATCTTGTTTCTACCAGCGGAATTCCGTTGCCACGCCATATTGCGGCGAGGCGATCAACAGGACACCGGTGACAGAAGCCCGAGATACTCGGACCTAAGAAACAGCCAACACGATGCCAACCTCGTGAAACGGGGATGGTCATTACTGGCATGACGACCCTATTGTAGATTTCCCATAGAGCTCTCACCCAAAGGGCTTCTGGAATGCCGAACTCAAGCGAGAGCAATTCCCCGCCTGGTTTCAGTACGCGAGACAGCTCCCGTATTGTTGCATCAGGGTCTTGGACATAACGCAACAGGTAGGTGAAGACAACCGTATCGAAGGTCTCATCAGGAAATGGTAAATGCTCAGCGCGGCCCTGGATAAGTTGGACTCTGCCGTCCAGGCTTTGCTTCTCAACGGCGCGGAGGCCAGCTTCCAGCATCAAGTGGCTAACATCAAGCCCCACGATTCGGCCATTATTGTGGCCGGCAATCTCAATGGCGACACCGGCTGTACCGGTACATACGTCAAGCACAAGGTTTCCCGGCCGAAAAGCCATTCGCGAGACTAAGAACCTGCGCCAACGAAGGTACTGAAAGAAAGTCAGCACTTGCGCCCAGGTGTCGTACGAGGGGGCAATACCATCGAACAGGTCTTGGGCAAGGGTTCTCCTTACTGGGACCGCAGGTTGGGATTCAGCTAGCGAAGCCCCTCGGTCCTCTCTTTTATTTGTCTTCATTCTTTATTCTCCTTCGAGCTGTCTTTTCTGCACACTATCTCATAAAATTAGCAGCGCCAGGATGCTGCGGGCTTGGGTCATTCTTGATTGTGGATAACATATGTAATCTAGGTAAACAAATCCGGCAATTTTAGTTCGACCATACGCTGAAGTTGAACAATAGCATAAAGTTCTATCTGTCGTCCAGTACCGCCCACTTTACCCGACTTGAACTCTATTACATACCCAATTCTTGAGTAGTTCTAAACTACACGTTTAGTCAGACTGTTCACTTTGCCATCCACAACACCTGAGGCAGACGTAGACCTGGAATAGAGCCACGGCGGGACTTGACAATCTTAATAATTGGTGTATGATGTATTTAATAGTTTAAGTTTAGGTTATTACAATCTTCTTAGGATTCTGTTAGATTCATATCAAGTATTGGGTGACCCAAACCAGCTAAAAATTTTGAGAAAGGAGGTCATCCAATGAGTTTTCAAGACAAAACGATCCAGTGTGCCGATTGTGGGACTGACTTCAGCTTCACCGCTGAGGAACAAGAGTTCTTTCAATCCAAGGGCTATACTAATGAGCCCAAGCGCTGTCCTTCATGCCGCCAGGCAAGGAAGACAGAGCGGTACGGAAGTCGTGGTAACAGCTACGGTCTCCCACGCCAAATGTTTCCTGCCATATGCGCCGAGTGCGGCAAAGACACCGAAGTGCCTTTTGAGCCTGTCAATGGCAGGCCGGTCTATTGTAGCGATTGCTACAGTAAAGTCAGACCGAGTAGATAATGCCGGTTTGACCAGAGACATACACGGGCCGGGGATACGTGGCCCGTGTATGTCTCTGGAATGTGGCGACGCGTCATCTCAATGGGAGTCTCGACACATGAAGGTGAATTCCAAGATTCCCTGTTGTGTCGCTTTCAAAGGATGATGCAAATGAGTGGAATTCTGCGCGAGGCAAAGTCCCACAGCCATTTTCTATACAAGGATTACGAGATTAAGCGAAAGGAGGAGCACTGGTATGAAGATTTACGTGGGGAACTTACCCTATGAGATAACTGAAGAGGAATTACGTCAGGAATTTGGGACTTTTGGAGAAGTGACGTCTGTAAACATTATAACAGACAAATTCAGTGGGCGACCCAGGGGATTCGGGTTTGTTGAAATGCCAACAGTGTCTGAAGGTCAAGCCGCAATTGCCGGCCTCAATGGGAAGGAACTGAAGGACCAGACGCTTAATGTTAACGCGGCTCGCCCACCTTCTGAGAGCAGAGGTGGTGGGTCTTACGGCAACAGAAGGCCTGGTGGACCTAGTAGAGGAAGGCAGAGAAGATATTAAGCTCCTTCTCATTCATTATCCTTGAGATGTGTAACACTTAGCTAGATTGTTTGCTTAAGTTCCTCGAACCCCGTGGAGAGGTCGAGCAATTGCTAAGCCATTTCAGGAATGCATTAAATCTTAGCCCTTCGGCGTCTTGTGAGCCAGACTACCAAAGGCGGAATCGAATTTATCCCTTAGCGCTTAAAGGCGACTGGAAAACTGAGCAATCCGTGTGATTGTTCACTCCGCCATTTTGCTGTATAATCCAACTGTAAAGCATGTTCCGAATAAGCTTCAGCATCAACGATTCATAGGTAGCATGACATCTCCGTTCCAAATATGCGTTCATTGCTCTGCCATTCGCAAATCCACTTATACGGAGTGTCCTGGCTGAAAGGAGTTAACGCTTAAGAATCAATGACCTCTGTGGCTAACTGTGTAATCTGCGGGCAACCGCTTGTCTATGCTACCGAAACCAGGATTAGGAAATGCGATTTTTGCGGACATGAAGATAATACTTTGATATACTGTGCCGCCGGACACTACGTCTGTGACCTCTGTCACAGCAAGAAAGCGGTGGAAGTTGCGAGGCAGTTGTTGGACACCACTGATTCGAAGGACACGGTCTGTATTCTTGAGCAAATTATGGCCCATCCCGCAATACCCATGCACGGTCCTGAGCATCATTCTATCGTTCCGGGTGCCATCATCGCCGCTGTCCGGAATGCTGGTTACCGGTGCCCCGATGGAGCTATTGATGAGGCTTTACAGAGGGCAACCGAGGTGCCCGGGGGATGGTGCGGGTCTTATGGTGCCTGTGGAGCAGCAGTGGGAGTCGGTATTGCGGTAAGCGTATTGACAGGTGCCACGCCGCTGACCGGCGGGCCACGCTCACTGGCTTTGGGAGCTACTTCGTTCGCCCTTGCTCGAATGCTTGACGGTCAACCGCGCTGTTGTAAGAGAGCGACAAGGCTTGCGGTCGCAGCGGCTGTGGATTATCTGAGAGAGCATCTTGAAATCCAGCTTCCTTGCACGAGGAAGACCATTTGTACATATGTTCCACGAAACCAGGAGTGCCCGCGAACACTGTGCCCGTATTATGATTCTGATACAGAGTTGAGCAGGACATGAGGTTTGGGGCTTAAGAAGTGGATACATTTGCAGGAATCGCGCCGCGTTTGGCCGCACATTCAGTTTTCCTGATTGATGCCAAGCCTCTTATTAGCCATTGATTGTAAGCCATCAGCGTTTTTGGAGCAGGATCATGCATGTTACAATACTACGGGATACCACCACCGATGTATGCATAGTCCTTTCAGGGAGAAGCGAAGCCGGTGTGAGTATTAAAATTCTAGAAAGAGGAGGTTCTTGTAAATGCCGAAGATAGCAATTGGAGCACGCACACTTCTTTACCCACTTCCCGCTGTTCTTGTCGGGGCCAACGTTGACGGAAAACCGAACTTCTCTACATACGCCTGGTGTGGGATTGTAAGCAGCCGTCCACCCACGCTCTCTGTTGCTTTCCAACACCAGCGCCATACCCTCAAGGGCGTTAAACAAAATGGCACATTCTCCGTAAACATCCCCTCCATTGAGTTGGTAGAGGAAACAGATTACTGCGGACTTGTCTCGGGGCGAAAGACTGATAAAGTGGCAGACTGCAAATTCAATATCTTTTATGGCGAACTTGCCAATGCGCCTATGATTAGCGAGTGTCCTGTAAATATTGAATGCCTCGCTCTGCACATCCTGAATCTGGGGAGTCATGAGATGGTAGTGGGACGAATTAAAGAAGTTTACGCTACAGATTCATGCTTGACTGATGGCGAGCCCGATGTAACCAAAATTCAGCCTTTCCTCTGGGTTACGGATCCGGAAAACCAATATTGGACATTGGGCAAGCCTATAGGCGAGGCATTCAGCATCGGGAAGCGGATGAAAAGGTAAGCCGAAGTTGCAGCATAAGGAGCCTCCGAATCTCGCTGACTCGTGCTGACTATGCGCAGCCACATTGCTCAGTTACAGGGCAGTATCTTACGTATGCTCCGGCTGTTTCCCGATTCATTGAACAAACTCGACTACTTTTCCGAGGAGTAGGGACTAGCTCGTAGGGCGTGGATCAGGGAAGGCTTTAGGAGAGCTACAGGGAAATCTCAGTAGGGATGTGGCATAGAGATAAATACATTATTGAGCCCAGCCAGTAGCGTCCACATTGTAAGCCGACTATGAGAACCGGCAATACATCTTGGGGATGCGTTGAGTTGTTGTGCCACAACTCCCCCCGGTTGCTGAGATCCAGTGAGCTATGACCACGCTCTAAGATGTGATTCTGTATGGGCAATCAGAGCGGTGGGGGTGGGGGATTCAGATCTTTGCTTCAGGAGGTCTTGCAGCCTCTTGGCTAGATGTCCGCTATGCTTCTGGCTTCTGTTCTCCTCACCGTGCTGGGCGTCCTAGCCAGTGAAGAACCCGGCTGTTTGCTTAATCTTGGCCACAGGGATATTCCCGGGTCGAAGATGAGTCCGTCTTTGACTACCTTGTCCCTGGGACTTGTTTCTTTCGCACTTATACTGAAGCTATCTTAATTGTAGTAGCCAAGACGCCCTGCGCTCTCTGGCGCAAGATACTTTCACTAGCGGCAATTTGAGCGGTATCTACAGATGCAGCCTTTTCAGGTTATCTGCTCGTTTGTATTTTATTGCTTCTTTGAAAGTGGTCAGTGCTACCTGTTCTGCCATCTTGGTCAGTCCGACGACATCGTTCTGGTGCCTGAGTCAAGCTCCAATACCCGACGCACAGGATGGATTCGTACCGCTCCAAAGTGTTCAACTTGCTTGCCGCTTTCAATACGCATTTTCTTGCAACAAATTAGTGTAAGCCAGTAACTCCGTTGTTTGCATTATATCGGATGTAAACCGATGCAATTGCTAGGAAGAAATGATAGATCGGTCTTTTTTTCAGAGAAGCATCGGAAAGGTGCGATTATGACAATTACTTTATATAAATCCTACCTGCAAGTGGCAAAGTGTTGATAGTGTATTACACTTCTTGTTATTCTGCTACTACTTCTCCTGCTTGATAGAATAGTTTATAATGTTCAACGGCTGAATCATAGAACTGCGCTAACTTAAGACCAAGGCGACAACTCCCACGGTGCAGTTATTTATGAACCGGGATAGATTAAGGAGTCGCGAGATGAAAGTCATAGGTATAGTCGGCAGTCCAAGAGAAAATGGCAATACAGAATTGTTAACCAAGCATACGCTTAAAGCAATTTCTGAGGAAGGGTTGGATATTGAGCTCATACGGTTAGCTGGCCTGGAAATAAAGCCGTGCAATGCGTGTATGGCATGTAGAGAAGAAGAACATTGCCCTATCGAGGATGGCCTGTTTCCAATATATCTCAAGATGAAAGCAGCCGAGGGTATAATTCTAGCCTCACCCGTGTATTTTGGCTCTGCTACGGCGCTGATTAAGTCGCTTATGGAGCGTGTTGGTTACATCTCACGCTGGAATGGTGACCCCTTCTGTGGGAAGGTTGGCGGGCCCTTAGTAGTGGCACGACGAGCCGGCAAGAACTTTACAATTGCTCAACTTACCTGCTGGTTTCAGATTCTAGGGTTCTTCATTCCGGGTTCTACGTATTGGAATGTTGCTATCGGTCGAGAAAAAGGCGAAGTGGAACAGGATGAAGAAGGACTTAACACAGCCTGGAACTTCGGTAAGAATATGGCCTTTCTAATTAAGAAATTGAGCAGGTGACAGAATCACGCGTTTAGCCAGATTGTTACCTTCACGGTTAGAAGAGAAATGCTTGTATGCTCTTCCGCTGTCATACACTGGCTTTATGGATCTGCTAGGAAAGGCGGGTTCTAATTACAAAATTTACAAAATGTAAAGCTCCGGCAAGGTCAACCTGCTTCGATTGATTTCTGCTCCAATCTCAACGGTAATATAATGAATTTACTTGTGGGAGTACTGCTAAATGGAAATAATTGATTTGCGTAGCGACACTATTACCCATCCCACGCCCGGGATGCGGCAGGCAATCTTCGAGGCGGAAGTAGGGGACGATGTTTATGGTGAGGACGCCACGGTCAATCGGCTTGAGATGATGGCGGCGGCGAGCATGGGTAAAGAAGCCGCGCTGTTAACCACATCTGGCACCCAGGGCAATCTTATCGCTGTGCTCACTTATACCAATCATGGGGACGAGATTATTGTGGGAGATGAGGCTCACATGTTCTGGTACGAAGTAGGCGGTGCTGCCGCCCTCGGTGGTGTGACTATGCGCACCTTGCCCAACGATAGCTGTGGCCGTCTCAATCCAGATGATATCGATCGAGCAATTCGGGACAAGGATATCCACTACCCGGAGACCACGCTCCTCTGCCTTGAGAACACGCATAATCGCTGCGGTGGAACAGTCCTTACCACAGACTATACAAACGAAGTCTGTAATCTAGCCCACAGACGTGGGCTAAAAGTGCATCTGGATGGGGCGCGCATTTTCAATGCCGCAATTGCTCTGGGCGTACCGGCGTGTGCACTTACCGAGAACGTTGATTCAGTATCATTATGCCTTTCGAAAGGACTGAGTGCGCCTGTTGGGTCACTGCTGTGCGGTAGCAAGGATTCTATTGAGCGAGCCCGCAAGTTTCGCAAGATGCTGGGCGGAGGCATGCGGCAGGCGGGGATTATCGCAGCCGCAGGCATCGTGGCGTTGGAAACAATGGTAGATCGCCTGGGGGAAGATCACGCCAATGCGAGACGTTTAGCACAGGGGCTGGCAGGCATCAAGGGAATCACGCTGGCCCAGGACAACATACCTACTAACATCGTGATGTTCAAGCTCTCGCCAGAGCTATCTGCCCGCGAGTTTATGGAAGGCCTTGAAAAGGCAGGGGTGAAGGTAGGCTTGCGGGACGGCCGTCCGTTCCGTGCGGTTACTCATTGCATGGTATCATCGTCAGATATTGACGAAGCGCTGACACGCATCGAGACGGTTTGTCGCAGGCTCCGTCGTCGGGTTCAGAAATAACTTTTGCATTACAGCAATTGTCTTGTCAATGCATTGCAAGCTGATTTATACAAATTCATGCAGGCGTCGGCTCTTATTTCCAGATAATCCTCGAAATCGAACACCAGGATGACAGAATTGGGTTACGTCACTTTTCATTGGAACGCAGTGCGGCGAGAGAATTTTAGCCAACGAAGAATTGGCTGTTTAACATTGGGAGTGTCGCGAATCGCTAAATCTGATAGCGTCAGTATAGCTTTGGCAGTGAGTGGGTGCTCACTAATTTTTCAATCGTAATTTTCTTAAACGCCAGACGCAATGATTTGGCATGGGATGCTATAATCGGCCTGCCTAGGGGCCAGGTGGGCTGCAATCGTGACAAAAGGAGGTATCAATGCAAGAGCTGCGTGTCAACGGAAAGCGACTCTGGGAGAGCATCATGGAGACGGCAAAGTTTGGTGCCATGTCTAGGGGTGGGGTGTCGCGCCTCTCCCTGAGCGATGAGGACCGTCGGGTCAGGGATTGGTTTGCGGAGGCATGCAAGGGGGCCAGGTGTGAGGTGACGGTGGACGACATGGGTAATATGTTTGCTCGTCGGTCGGGAAGGCATAATGCGGCGGTGCCCATTGCTATAGGCAGTCATCTGGACACACAGCCCGCTGGGGGTAAGTTTGACGGCATTGCCGGAGTGCTGTCGGGCCTGGAGGTAATACGGACACTGAACGATGTTGGCTACTGCACAGAGGCCCCACTCGAGGTGATTAACTGGACGAACGAAGAAGGATCGCGTTTCGCTCCACCGATGCTGGGATCGGGCGTGTTCGCCGAGGTCATCAGCCGGGATTTCGCCTATTCGCGGGAAGACCGGCAGGGAAAGAAGTTCGGCGAGGAGCTGGAGCGTATCGGATACCGCGGAAGCGCCAGGTGTGGTGAACACAGGCTGAGTACATATTTCGAGCTGCACATTGAGCAGGGGCCGATGTTGGAGATGGGAGGCAAGACAATCGGCGTGGTCACAGAGGCTCAGGGCCAGCGCTGGTATGAGGTGACCCTCACCGGTCAGGCGGGCCACGCGGGCAGCACCCCGATGCACCTGCGGAAAGACGCGCTACTCGGCTGTGCGCGGATTGTCGAAGGAGTGAATCGCATCGGGCTGGACCATGCACCGCTGGCAGTATCCACAGTGGGGCTGGTGGAGGTGAGGCCCAACTCGCCCAACGTGATCCCGGGCTCGGTGTTCTTCACTGTTGACCTGCGCCACCCGGAGGATGACATGATGGCGAAAATGGACGCCGAATTCCGGGAGATGATGAGCAGGGTGGCAGGAGAATCCGGGCTCGGGGTGGAGCTGTCGGAAATCTATGTAAGACCGTCGACGGAGTTTGACAGGGCATGTGTGGAACAGGTGCGCGAGGCGGCCGAGAGGCTCAATTATAAATACAGGGAGATGGTATCGGGACCGGGGCATGATGCACTATACGTGGCGAGGGTAGTCCCCGCTGCGCTGGTATTCATCCCCTGTGAAGGAGGAATCAGCCACGATGAGGCTGAGAACGCAAGACCAGAGGACGTGGAGGCGGGGGCCAATGTGCTGTTGCACGTGGTGCTGGCGCGGGATGCCACGACGTTTGAAGGAAAACACGTTTAAGCGTCAAGCTCAACTTAGGCATTCTATCTTGAGGTGCAACTGAAGTCACCTTAACTTATCCTGCAAATGCGAATTCCTTGGCGCGGTCGTACTTTTACTAGGCACGGTTCGTTCCAACCACTCAGCCGTTACCCTGCCAAATCTTCCTGTGCTCTGTGGTACTCCAGCTGCAGCCGCTCCGCCACGACAGTTAGACCGTCCCATTCGTTGGTCAACCGCGCCACCTTTTTTCTCAGCACCGCATATTCACGATTCACAGCGACTATGTTTTGAGGATCTTCATAATGGGCAGGGTCAGCCATGATGGGTTCGATTTCTTTAATGCGCTCTGTAATCACAGTCACCTCCTGCTCTATTGCCGCGATACGTTGGTTTATCGGTGATATGACGCGGTAGTATTCGTTTCGGAGACGGGCTTCGAGCGCCTTGCGCCTGCGCTTTTGCACGGCGGGTGACAGGCCGTGTGGCTGCCGGCCGTGAGACCTGTTCTCTTCCGTATTTGTTACGGCATAGGAAGCAGCACTCTGCTGTAGATAATCGTCGTAACTGCCAAGGAAAACCGTTATCCGGCCGTCCCGTACCTCGATGATCTTGTTGGCGATCTCCCTGATGAGCATGCGGTCGTGGGTGATGAAACAGAGGGTCCCTTTGTAGGCATTCAGCGCGTCGGTCAAAATCTCGCGGGATGGTATATCCAGGTGGTTGGTGGGCTCGTCGAGAAGAAGAAAATTGGCTGGCCTGATGAGCATCCTGGCGATAGCAACGCGGGTCTTCTCGCCACCGGAGAGCACCGATATATTCTTGGTGACATCGTCGCCACTGAAAAGAAATGCCCCCAGCAGCCCACGCAGGCGCTGCTCCGGTTCGTCAGGCGCTGCACTGCGCAATTCTTCAATAATGGAGCTGCGTGGGTTAAGAGATTCTATGTAATACTGGGCGAAGTATGCGGTGGTCACATTGTGACCGATTATGCGCTGTCCGCTTTCGAACGGCAGGACACCGGCCAGAATCCGCAGGAGGGTTGTCTTCCCTGCCCCATTTATACCAACGATGGCGGCGCGGTCACCGCGCTCCAGTGCCAAGTTAAGGTCTCGGTACACAACATGTTGCCCGTAGGACTTGTCAACGTGCTTGAGTTCGATTACGACGCGGCCGCTCCGTGGAGGCTCTGGAAAGTTGAACTTTATCTTCTTTGTTGAGCGGGGAACTGTAACCCGCTCCATCTTTTCCAGTTGTTTGATGCGGCTCTGTACTTGTGAAGCCCTGGTGTTTTTGGCGCGGAAGCGCTCAATAAAGCGCATCTGGCGGCCGATTTTGAGTTCCTGCCGCCGGGCGGCTGCCTGCTGCGTCTTGATATCCTTCTCCCGGGCAAGAACGTAGCTATCATAATTGCCTCGATAAAAGATAACGCCATCGTCCTCGATGGATAGGATTTTACTCGCAACATTATTGAGAAAAGCGCGGTCATGGGAAGTAACTAGGACTGCGCCGTGATAGCGTTTCAGGTAGTTTTCAAACCAGCGCTGCGTCTCCAGGTCAAGATAATTCGTCGGTTCATCCAGCAACAGGATATCGGGATTGAGGAACAGAAGCCTGGCCAATTCGATACGTGTCTGCCAGCCGCCACTGAACTCAGACAGCGCACGTCCGAAATCTGATTCGGCGAAACCCAGCCCGGAGAGGACAATCTTTGCCTCGTGCTCGGAATCGTAGCCGCCCTTCGCCTCGTAAAGGTGTTGCAGTTCGCCCAGTTCTTTGAGCAAACCGGTTACGGTTTCCTTGTCCTTTTCCTCAGCAAGGCCTTCCTGTATGAGGCGGATCTTGTGGGCAAGGTCGCTGACGACGTGGGATGAGCTGGAAACGTGCTCCAGCAAAGCCCGTCCCGACGATGTTTGGACATCCTGGCGGAGGTAGCCGATGGCGGTGTCACGTCGCAGCGATATGCTGCCGGAATCCGGCATGATGTTACCGGCTATGATTTCGAAAAGAGTGGTCTTTCCGGTGCCGTTCCGTCCGATGACCGCAATGCGGTCGCTCATGCCGACGTTGAAACTGACCCCGCTGAAAAGTTCCTGATCGCTGTATGACTTGGAGATGCCAGTGACATTGAGCATGTATTCCTCTTACCGCTATTATTATAATTGGAAGAGTGGGATTAATAAAAGGGAGACTTAAAACGATCATCAGGTATAAATCCAGGTTGGAAACCCACACACGTACAGCGTTCCGCGAAGCGCCAATTTATCGCTCAACTACACTCGGACGCGTGACGAGAGTGGCTGCCACTTTCACAGTTTTGTGAACTGATAATCAGTCAGATCCTTGCCTATAGCCTGAAGTTGACGTTCCCGGATGGGTTGCAAAGCTAAGATCGGAGGAAGCAACTCGGTATTCCTTGGTAAAATGGAATATTGTAGTGGAACGTCATTTCCTTTAGCGTTGACTTAGCTATGGGGTGTCAAATTTTGGGTTAAGGTGACTGGGAAATAGCGCAATCCGCGAGATTGTTAAGTTACAGAGCACTGCGTCGCTGTGATGCAGGACGAAGAGGGTAGCCTGCTAAACCTGCTTATTCTGCTTGCATTAAAGGTATTACCCACTCAATGCCTAACTCTGCCAGCTTACCCGGAGAAGGCGAGCCCTGAGGCCAGTCCATCATAGTGTAGTAAAGCTCCTTAGCTTTGCAGAAGGCTTCCCGGTCTGGAGCTACTCCCTGGAGAGGCCCGGAGGTATGGGGAGTAAAAAAGCGCCGGGGCATATTATCATCGTCGCTGGTGAAGCCCTCCCTTCGGTTAAAAGCTCGTGCCAAAGTGACGGCTCTTTCTCCTACCGTCATCAATTCAGAGACACTGGTATTCCAGCCAGTCGCAGCGCTAACCAACTGGGCCGTCCTCTCAAATCCCACTAGACCACTAATCATAATAAAATAACAACAGACGGCACAGTTTAAGAAGTGTCTCCATAGAGAATCATAAATGAGCAGCCGTATCTTTGCCGGAGAGAGGTCGCTGGTGGGCAGAGGCTCAAATATGCCTATAGCTTTAAATTGCTCCAATAGTGGGGTAAGACTGGTATAGGCTGAGTCATGCATATTATGCATATGGTCGGCGCCTGTTGGTGACATACTGAATCCAACACCCATACCCTGCTTCCAACGAGGTTCATGCATCGGCAACTCTTGGCCCTTTATGTGGAGGGCGAATTCTTCAGTCGCTGGTCCTATTTTCTTCGCTGCCCGTGCTACACCCTCCGCCAGTAAAGCTCCCAGGCCCTGACGCAGAGCAATCTGCTCAATCATTTGTAGCAATGCCGGTCCATTGCCGAAGCGGAGGTCTAGTCCTCCAGTATCCCGCGGCGTCAGGAGACCGTGTTCAAAGCACTCCATAACAAAGGCGATAACACTGCCACAGGATATACTATCCAGGCCGTAAGCAGCGGTCAGTTCATTGCCTTTAGCGATAACTTTCAAGTCACCTATGCCACAGTTGGAGCCCAGAGCAGCTAGTGTTTCATACTCTGGACCTCCATAGTGGGGGTCAACTGTATAGGGCTTATCCACCTTTACTTCTCGTTTGCACTGAACAGGGCACGCAAAGCAACTTCTCCTCCTCAGCAAGATGGTGTCCCTCATAGTTTCGCCACTTATACTGTCGGCTTTGTCAAATGAGCCCTTCTGAAAGTTACAGGTTGGCAAACCTCCCTGCTGGTTCAAAGGTGTAACAACCGAGGCTGTGCCTAGGTCCCGCATTCTCTTATTGTTTATTGGGGCGTTGTTCCTGATCCACCGAGCGATATCGGCCACGGCCTGTGAGTCGGCCAGAGAAAGACGCTGGTGACCTCGGCAAGCCACTGCTTTTAGGTTCTTGGAACCCATAACCGCCCCCATACCGGTTCTGCCAGCAAAAGCATCTAAATCATTCACCACGCAGGCGAAGCGAACCTGGTTCTCCCCGGCGGGTCCAATTTGAGCTACCTTTATTCCCGGGTCACCTAGCTCTTCACGGATGGCATTCTGGCACTCTAAAGTCTTTAGCCCCCAGAGGTGGCGAGCGTCCTTAATCTTAGCTTCTCCATCTCGGATGAAAAGGTAGACAGGCTTTTCTGCCTTACCCTCCACAATTATGGCATCGAAGCCAGCCATTTTGAGTTCGGCTCCCCAGTAGCCTCCGGCCTCAGCTTCGCCAAATCCTCCTGTGAGGGGTGACTTGCCACCCACGCTATGGCGGCCACAGCCTCCTACTGGCACTCCTGTCAGCGGACCCGCGGCAAAGATGAGCTTATTGTTGGGACTAAGGGGTTCCACACCCCGCTGGAGTTCGTTAAGCAAAAAGTATCCTACAAAGCTCTCGCCGCCAAAATATTGGCGGTAGAAATTCTCTGGAGGCTCCTCAACAGTTAAGCTCTCCGAGGAGAGATTAACTCGCAAAATCTTGCCGATATATCCATATGGCATGCTCGTTCTCCTGGTAATCTCTATTGAGGCAACTGGCTCGAATGCCGTGCACCATATTTGTGAGCCGTCGGGAACTTTACTGTAATAAATATACCACAATCAAAGGTAATTTGCAGGGATTGAACAAAGAACCATTTTGTTTAGTTCCTCGTTCTGCATTAACTGAGACAAACGGGTGTACAATGCAGCAGGTTGTTAATTTTGCCTCTATGACATCTGAGGTTGATGTGGACCGAGAAATGGAGCCGCGGCGAGACTTACCCCTTAATAAGCTACTTGACAATCTGAGCTCTTCTTTATACGGTGTCTTCCGAGCAAGATTACAAAGACGAAATTGAACTTATTAGTTGCCTGATTGATCAGGATTGGTTGCCCACTGAGTCGGCCCACCCAATAGATTAGGCAGCCACATTTTAAGGGCACGTCTGGTCAACCGGTTGAACTGTGGCGCTGACTTGGGGAGTGGTTACCGCCAATAGTATGGCGGCAACGGCAAGGCCGGTAAACACAAACCATATGGGCTGGTAACTATGCCACTTATCAAATACCCATCCGGCTAGGGGTGGGCCAGCTATACTTCCCACCATCATTATGCCTATCACGAGGCCGTGGATGGCCCCGAAGTTGCCTCTACCAAAGAATTCCCTTATCGCAGAGCCCCTCAATGTGTTGTTGCCTCCGTAACCAATACCGAAAAGAATGAGGAAAGGCACAAGCAACCAGCTAGCTTCAGAGGAAGCAAATGCAAAACAGAGTAGGCCCCCACACATCATAGCGAAGGCAGCAGCCATCACTCGTCTCTTGTCAAGTCTATCTCCAAGCCAGCCCAAGCCAAGGCGACCGCCAATGCTTGTCAATGGGATAGCCATGGCTATAAGGCCGGACTTTGTCCTGGCGATGCCAACGCTGTAGAGATAGGGCATTACATGCATAACCACGGTACTTACCATCATCGTCTGACACAGCAATGCCAGCGCTATGTGCCAGAATGTGCGGCTCTTGAGAGCCTGCCTCGCTTTGATATTTACTTCGGCAGATTCGGCCGGAAGCGGGCAGTCATCCAATTTCAAATCCTCATTTACTGCGCCATCAGGCTGATAGCCATATTGTTCGGGCTTATGCCTCACCAAAAGAGACAGCGGCAGGCATACAGCCAGCAGACCTATAGCGAGGATGGCGATCGTCATCCTCCACTCATACCTATCAATAAGATTAACCATGACTGGAACCAACAAGCCACTACATCCGTAGCCACAAATCATGATTCCCATGGCTATGCCTATTTTCTTACGGAACCAATTGGCAACTGCCGTCATCAACACTGTACCGCTACAAGCACTCATGCCTGTGGCCAATAGTACGAAGGCTCCGTAGAACATGCCCAGGGAGGCAACACGACTCAGGAGTATCAAACCCAGGCTGGTAATGATTGCTCCGCTGAATAGGAGTCTTCTTGGCCCCAACCGGTCAACAAGCATCCCAACTAAAGGGGCAAGAAGGCCCGCCTCCAGGCCGCGTAGCGAGGCGGCAAGTGAAATTTGCGCATAGCTCCAACCAAATTCGTCCGCTAGAGGTTCAAAGATGGCAGTGAACCCATAGAAGATAACTCCACCCGTGTATAGTGAAATAAAGAAGCATGCGACAACAACCCACCATCCGTAGAATATCCGACGTGGCTTCCGATCTAAATCCAAAGGCATAGCGTGAGGTTCTCTATCTTTAATGGTTCTGGAGAATAGTCCTTTGGTGCAAAGCTCTTCAAATGTAAATGCACCGATGTAATCCTCGATGCTATCATAAATGTATGGAGTGTGTAAAATCCACGTTCCAATTGAGTAGGACAGGCTCTCCCTAGCCCCTACCTAGTCCGCGGGAGTTAAATTTGAGTGAAACCAGCGATGTTTGTGTAAATGACTGTGAAATTTCTCGAGATTCCTGATGTGTTTTGAGTGTAGTATTCCAAATACACCATCAACAGAAGTGTAGCTCAGTACATCACCTTTGTTCTTGCTCCTGTACAAGCCTGGGCTTATTTTACTATAACTTTAATCAAGATGTCGCCGGGCGAGCCATCGCTTATCTGGCGAGCATTCCTCAATCTCACCACGCTGCCCGTCCTCACCCCGGCGGAAATCTTTACCTCCAGCCTTTTCCCTCTTCTTTTTAATATCTTCCTTCTCCCCTGCAAAGCCTCTTGCTGGCTAATTGCGAGCTCATAGCGAACATCCTGAGTTCTTCGAGCCTGGCCAAATATTTCATCCAGGTTGATTTCTTGCCCCGGCCAGATTTGAAATCTCACTCCGGCAGGCCTGCCACTGAAGCTTCTAAAGGAGAAAGAAGAGCCTCTGCCGTTCAAGAAATCGCCAAATATGTCGTCATGGAAATCAAATCTCAAGCCAGCTCCGCCGAAGTCCTTCATCATTTCCTCGAAAGTGGTTCGGGTGAAAGGACTGCTAAAGACGTCGCCTATTTCGCCTACAGTGCCAAATTGGTCGTACTGCTTTCTTTTTTGAGGGTCACCAAGGACTCCGTAAGCCTCGCTTATCCCCTTGAATTTCTCATTAGCCCATTTTTCTTTCCCGGGATTGCGATCGGGATGATATTGCATGGCCAGTTTCCGATAGGCCTTCTTGATTTCTGCATCCGAGGCGTTTCTTGGTAGGCCTAAAATCCCATAATAATCCTTAGCCATTTAAGCTTGCTGTCCTAACCAGTCGGGAGTCTGAGGCAATTGCCAGAATTTTGCTGTCTATCTGCTCCCCAACATTCGTAAAAATCATAGCAAAGCGGCGACATTAGCGTTGATTATCGCCTATTCTTTTCTCTGGAGGAAGGAATTTTTGACAAAACGATCTTTTCCTTGCTATAGTACGTTGGTTTACTCAGGATACTGCACTGATAAACCGGAGGTGTTCGATACGGTTATCATAGGTGAAAACATACATGTAATAGCTCAGGCAGTTTCCACAGCGATAAGGGAAAGAGACGCCAAAGTAATCCAGGATTTAGCTAAAGCCCAAGCTGAAGCTGGGGCCGATTACATTGATTTGAATGTTGGCCCTATGAAGAAAGACCCTGAAGAAAATATACAGTGGCTTGTCAGCACTGTTCAAGAAGTTGCCGATTTACCTTTATCCATAGATACTATGAATCCTGTAGCTATGGAGGCAGGTCTAAAAGCTTGCCAGAAAAGACCTTTGCTCAACTCTGCTTCAGGGAAGGCTGACTCCAAAGAACAAATGATTCCGTTAGCCCGAAAATATAACTGCGATGTGGTAATTTCGGTGATGACGGATAAGGGGATGCCTCCCGATGTTGAGTCCAAGGTAGAGAGTATTATGGACACGGTGACCTATGCCAATGAATTAGGGATTCCCAGCGAAGACATCTGGGTTGACCCCATAATTCTTCCCGTGAGTACCGCTGGTGAGGGGCAGAGGTTTGCCGTAGCCTGCTTGGAATTTATGAAGATACTTGAGGATGTTTTGCCCGGAGTTAAATCCACAGTGGGGCTTTCCAATGTATCTAACGGAGTGCCCGGTGAACTCAGGCCGCTCCTGAACCGCACCTATCTGGTTATGCTGGAGAAGAATAAGCTTTATTCTGCTATCGCTGACCCTTTGGATAAGGAACTTATGAGCTTGACTAGGAGAGAGATACCGGAAATTGTCGAGCTTATTCATAAGACCATGGACGGGGAGGATATAGATCTCTCCGTCCTACCTCAAAGAGAACTCGAGTATGTTAAGACAGCTAAGGTTCTCATGGGAGAGACCTTGTACTCCGATGCCTGGCTGGAAAGTTAAGGAGGGGAAAGATATGGAATATAAAGCACCAGTTGAAGCATATACTGGGGTAGTTAGAGAGGTAACTATTGGAAAAGGAAGGAAGAGCTTGAAGATTGGGGGGGAGAATATCCTCCCCCTTCATTTCTTTGACCAGGGATCAAATCCTAATCCCGTAAAGTATGCCCTGGAAGTCCTTGATATGGAACCTCAGGATTGGCCGGAACACCTCATTCAGCCTTTCAAAGATGTGCTAGGCGACTCAGTAAGATGGGCTAAGAAATGCCAGGAACTTGGCGCAGATGCAGTGTTTCTTCGTCTTGTAAGCACCGACCCGGCAGTGAAGGATAGTTCTGCGGACGGAGCGGCAGCCATGGCAAAAAGGGTGGCCGAGGCTATAAACATTCCCCTAATCATTTATGGCTCCGGGGATGATAAGAAAGATGCCGAGGTCCTGCCCAAAGTTGCCGAGGCTTGCGATGGCATGAATCTCCTTATAGGACCGGTTCAAAAGGAAAACTATGAGAAGGTAGGGAAGGCGCTCTTAGACCACGGACACAATGCTAGCGCTCTAAGTCCTCTGGACATCAATTTGCTAAAGGAACTAAATGTGAAACTTTGCAAGTTTTTCCCCGCTGAAAAGATAGTTATTGATCCTGAATCCGCAACAGTAGGCTATGGTATGGAATACGCCTTTTCTCTGATGGAAAGGGTGAAGCAGATTGGGATAATCACCAAGGATAATATGACAATGATGCCCATTATCGCTGACCTAGGGGGGGAGTGCTGGAAAACAAAACAGGCTAAGGAAAACAAAGAACAAGGGTTGCTTTGGGAAGGAATAACAGCGCTATCGCTTCTCCTGGCGGGGGCAAATATCCTTGTCTTAAGACATCCCGAGAGCATAAACTTAGTCAAAGAAACCATAGGAGGTGAACTATGGCAGAAGTAAAAGAAATAACACGGAGATTAGAAGAAATTCACGAAAAGATAAAAGCGGAGATTCCCTGGGAGCCAATAGGTCCCACTCCGATGCCGGAAATTCCAGACCTCAGACAGTGGGACATGAGGTTATTGAAAACGTATGCGCCTTTTTACGCGCCATTCTGTGATTTGTGTTGCTTTTGTACCTATGGTAAGTGTGACCTCACTGAGGGAAGAAGAGGCGCCTGTGGTATTGATATAGCTACCCAGCAAGCAAGGTTTGTACTTCTCGCCTGCTTGATGGGATGCTCCGCTCATGCTGCTCATGGCGGGCACATTCTGGAGTTCTTGATTGAAAGGCACGGCCCGGATAAGAAGATAGACTTGGGAACATTCATCGACGTGGAAGCACCAAATATAAGGACAGTTGTAGGCCTAAAGCCTGAGACTCTGGGAGACCTTCAAATAGCTCTAGAGTATGTCTTCAAAGAGATTGCTCATCTTCTTGATTCTTGCCATACGGGGCAAGAGGGGAGTGCTCTGGACTATGAATCCAAGGCCTTGCATGCCAGCATGCTGGACCACGTTGGAATGGAAATAGCTGACATCGCTCAGATTGTAGGATTTGATTTTCCCACTTCCGTTGCTGATACGCCATTGGTGGATATGGGATGGGGTGCAATAGATAAGAGTAAGCCCGTGATCCTGCTATCGGGGCATAACCCAGCTACCGCGACGGTGGTAATTGACTACCTCAGGGAGCACAACCTTGAAGACCAGGTGGAGGTTGGCGGCCTGTGCTGCACTGCACTGGAAACAACCCGGTATTCGAACAGAGCCAAAATACGCGGTCCTCTTTCCCGTGCGCTGTTCTTCATGAGGGCAGGCATCGCCGATGTCATAATGACTGACGAGCAGTGCATCAGAACAGATACGCCTCAGGAAGCAGCCAAGGTGGGTTCAGCAGTTATCGCCTGCCTGGACAAGGCTATGTATGGACTTGAGGATGCCACAGAAATGGATACAGACGAGATAGTAAGGCGCATGGTGGATAACAAGGAACAGTTCGCCATCCTGGACTCCCCCAAGGCGGCCGAGGTGGCGGTTAGAGTCGCCATGGCGATAGCTCCCCAGAGAAAGAAGGGATGGGTAGCGGAAGAAGAAGCCATAGAGCTGGCTAAGAAATGCACTAACTGTGGCATATGTGAGCAGGTGTGTCCTAACCTCTTTAGTATTGGCGATGGTATAACCGAGGTCGCCAAAGGGAATTTTGATCTGATAAGGAAACAGTTCAATCTTTGTATTGGCTGCGGCAAATGTGAGCAAGAGTGCCCTAACAAGGTTCCTATCTTTAAGATAATGCAGATAGCAGCGAGCATGGAGACCTGGAAATGCAGGGCTGGACGCGGTCCGGTCATGGATACCGAGATAAGGAAGGTTGGTGCACCTATAACTTTAGGCACAATCCCGGGAATTATCGCCTTAGTAGGCTGTTCTAATTACCCCGATATAGATGATATTGCCGACATGGTGGATGAGTTCGCCAGGAGAAAGTATATCGTGGTTCTCACAGGTTGTGCTGCTATGGTTGCCGGAATGAAAAAGGATAAGGATGGCTTGACAGTTTATGAAAAATACCCTCCCGACTTTGACGGCGGCGGCGTAGTAAACATTGGCTCCTGTGTTTCCAATGCTCACATCTCTGGAGCAGCAATAAAAATAGCCAATATCTTTGCTGCTCTTCCCTTGAGAGGCAACTACGAGGTCATGGCCGATTATGTCCTTAACCGGGTGGGCGCCTGCGGTGTAGCCTGGGGGGCAATGTCCCAGAAGGCGGCTTCCATTGGCACAGGGTTTAACAGGCTGGGTATTCCTGTTGTTTTGGGACCTCACTCCTCCAAGTATAGAAGACTATTCCTCTCCAGGAAGGAAGAGGACGACTGGAAGGTTATGGATGCCAGGAAAAGGGAGATTGTGGATACGGTGGAGCCAGCACCTGAGCACCTGGCCTATGTATGTGAGACTAAAGAGAAAGCCATGCCCATGATTGCCAAGCTTTGCATAAGAAGAAACGATACCCCTCAGGGAAGAGCGATAAAACTGAACCACTACATTTCCCTGTCTAAGAAATATATTGGAGGCGGTCTCCCCGAGGACCTTCACCTCTTTGTCCGCAGGGATGCCGATATTCCTCTAGTATATAAAAAGGAGGTGCGGGCGTATCTACAGGAAATTGGCTGGCAGCCCAGGGAGCCCATTGGATTGCCTACCCTCATTGGCACCTATCCCACTAAGGTTCCTGTGGATGCGGTGATACATTAAAAGGAGGAGAAAATGAGTGCAGTAATACCACGCCACAGAGTAAATGTTTTAGCGGGAATCAAATCGGCCAGGCTAATCGAAGACCCCGTGGAGTATGCCAATTTAATTAAGAAGGCCAAAAGGCCACTTCTTGTAGTTGGCCCTCTTTTGCTAGCATCTACGGCTGATGGCAAAATTCTTATGGACTATGCCTTGGACATCGCTAAGAGCTGCAATATTCCAATATGCGCGACAGCACAGACTAAAGGGAAGATCGTGGAGTTGGGAGTACAACCAGATTCCGTTTACGATACCGTCGAGATAGTAAATGCTCTTAAAGACCCTGACTGGCAGGGAGTTAAGAAGGAAGGAAACCATGACCTGGTGATTTTATTTGGCATAAGGTCTGATCTTGGTAACCAGGGCCTTTCTACGCTCAAACACTTCGCACCTCATTTAAAGACTATGACGCTGTGTAAGCATTACTTCCCTCATGCCAATTACTCACTTCCTAATTTCAAGAAGGATGCGAAGTGGCAGGAGTTCTTAGAAGGATTGATAGCCAATTTAAAGAAAGGAAATTAGGGAAAATGGAAGGCGAATTTCATGTAGATATAGGACCTCAGTATGAAGGCGAGGTGATAAGACAGGAAAACCTGTACATCGAGTTCGGTGGGCCAAAAGTAGCACATAAATTTGAATTAGCAACAGTTAAAAGTCCTGATGAAATAGAGAATGAGAAAGTAGAGATTATCGGCCCGGACATAGGTGATTTGAAACCTTACGATGAAGAGAAAGGCGGTGGTAGCTATCCTATTGCCGTTCTGGTAGATGTTGCCGGAGGGGAATTGGACAAGGATGCCGAAGCAATCATCGAGAGAAGGATTCATATGTTCACTAACATGATTGAGGGTTGGTATCACATGAATCAGAGGCAGGATGTATGGATGAGGATAAATAAAGACTGCTATAAAAAGGGCTTTAATTCCCTGCGGGAATTGGGAGAAATTTATATCTTGCTTTATACATCAGAGATGTCAATCATTGAAAAAATCCAAGTCACTATTATCACCGATGAAAAGAAGATAAAGGAGCTTCTTCCCCACGCTTTGGAAGTTTATGCCGCCAGGGATGAACGGGCAAGAACCTTGAATGATGAGGATGTGGATACTTTCTACGGCTGTGTTCTATGCCAGAGCTTCGCCCCAACCCATATCTCCATCATAACTCCAAATAGAATTGCCAACTGCGGAGCGATAAACTGGTTTGACGGCAGAGCTGCCGCCAAGATTGACCCTGATGGGCCCATATTTGCTATACCAAAGGGGGAGCTTATAGATGCTATAAAAGGTGAATATTCAGGAGCGAATGCAATTGAAGCTGAAAAGTCTCTGGGAACTTACGATAGAGTTTATCTCTACAGTGCATTTGAGCACCCCCATACATCTTGTGGCTGTTTCGAAGCAAATGTATATTACATTCCTGAAGCGCATGCCTTTGGGGTAGTGCACCGAGACTTCCAGGGCGAAACTGTAATTGGAGAAACATTTTCCCACATGGCTGGTGAAACTTCTGGAGGAAAACAAATAGAAGGAAGATTAGGAACCGGACTGGAGCAACTAAGGTCGCCCAAATTCATCCAGGCGGATGGTGGTCTGGCCAGGGTAGTGTGGATACCCAAGGATATAAAGGAAAGGTTTAAAGATGTCTTGGAAGCAAAAGGACTCTACGATAAAATAGCCACAGAGGAAGATGTTAAAAACGTGGATGAGCTTCTAGCATTCCTGGACAAGGTAGGACATCCTTGGCTAAAAGGGGAGGTAGAACTTCCGACATAAATACAAGATAGAATTAAAAGATGAAATTCATAATCCTATCTCAGTTTTAAGAGAGGAGATTTGTTATGCCAATTGCAGGTTCTCAGATTGTAAAGATGCTTCCCGGAAGGAAACCATGTAGGGACTGTGGCTTTCCTACTTGTTTTGCTTTTGCCATGAAGCTGGCGTCAGGTGGAACCACTGTGGACAAATGCCCTTACCTTTCCGAGGAGACGAAAGCCAAGCTGCTGGATATTCTGGCACCGCCCATAAAGCTTGTTACCATAGGTTCTGAGGAGAACGCTGTTAAAATCGGGAATGAAGAAGTGATATACCGGCACGAGAAGACATTTGTCCATTCACCAGGCATTGCCCTCCTTATCTCAGATAAGGAAGACAAAGCTAAAACCGAGGAGAAAATAAAGAAGATAAAGGAATTGCAATTTCCCTGGGTTGGCGTAAATCTAAAGGCAGACCTCCTGGCACCTTATTGTGAATCGGGGGACAAGGCTAAATTTTTGGCTTTGGTGAAGAAAGTTTATGATTCAACAGACCTAGGTATGGTCTTAATCTCAGAAGACATGGACGCCTTATTTGCGGCACGGGATATATGCGTGGATAGGCATCCACTTATTTACCCTATAACGAAGGAAAACATTGATGAGGCTATTCCAAAGATGAAAGCGAATCTTACTCCTGTTGGCCTTCGTGGGGAGAGTATTGAAGAACTTGTCCCCCTAACTACCAAGTTAAAGGATGCTGGGATTGAGGAATTGGTGTTAGACCCGGGTTCTAAAAATTTGCTGGAGGCAATAAGAGACCAGACTTTCATCAGGAAGGCAGCGCTAAAGCAAGGTTTCAGGCCTCTTGGCTATCCCACTATTGCCTTTCCTTGCTTCATGGCCAAAGATGGGCTGAAGGAAATGCTAGTTGGCTCGACATTTATAAATAAATGGGCCGCTATTATTGTCTTTTCTGATTTCGACCAATATTCCCTGCTTCCTCTTCTAGTGCAACGGCTTAACATCTATACCGATCCTCGCTTTCCTATGGCGGTAGAGGAGAAGTATTATGAAGTGGGAGAACCTGATGAATCCTCCCCGGTCCTTGTCACTTCAAACTGGGCTTTGACCTACTTCCTTGTCTCATCGGCTGTTGAGGCTACCAAGGTTCCCGCCTATGTTTGTGTTAAGGATGCGGAGGGACTTGGTGTTCTTACTGCTTGGGCAGCAGGTAAGTTTAGCGGCGATTCTGTAGGAACATTTATTAAGAAATGTGGCGTTGCGGATAAGGTGAAACATAGGAAGCTAGTTATCCCGGGGAAAGTGGCCAGAATCAAAGGTGAGCTTGAAGATGCTTTGAACCTTGAATGGGAAATAATAGTTGGACCCAAGGAAACGACTGGAATAGGGGCCTTTTTGCCTGGATTTGCTAAGCAACTTAAAGGATGATTACAGAGAAACAAGCTAGCCAAGCAATAGCTGCGATTTTAAGCTCGCATAAAAAAGAAGAGAGAAATTTAATTCCACTATTGCAAGAAGTCCAGACAAGCCTGGGGTATCTCCCCAGGAAAGCGCTGCAAGAAATTGCTGGCTTCTTGGGGATGCCAGCGGTTGAGGTTTGGGGAGTTGCCACCTTTTATAATCAGTTTCGTTTTGTTCCGTTAGGAAAATACCATACCATGGTTTGTATGGGAACTGCCTGTCACTTAGCGGGGGGTAAACTTATTTTAGAAGCCCTGGAGCGTGAGTTAGATATCAAAGTAGGCGAGACTAGCGAGGATGGTAACTTCAGCCTGGAAAGGGTGGCTTGTATCGGGTGCTGCATGCTGGCCCCTGTCGTAGTAATAAAGGATAAAATTCACCCTAGGATGACACCCTTTAAGATGGAGGAGGCTTTAATACCGTATAAGCAAGAAGCTCAAGGCGAGCCTAAAGAAGGGAAACCAAAGAGCAAAAGTTAAAAATCAAAATTACAATTCAAAATGCAGAAATGTCTTATTTTCAATGCTTGCCCTATCACTTTGCATTTTTACCTTTGAATCTTGATATTGTTTAAGATGACTTTCGAGGAAATTACTAATAAAGCGAAGTCGGAATGGGAAGCTCTGCAGAGGGGTAGCTGCATTCTTATCGGCACAGCTACTTGTGGGCGGGCAGCCGGCGCCCTGGATGTGGTTGACGCCTTTAAAAAAGAGCTAACGCGGCAAGGGCTGGAAGTCCCGACTATCCAGGTTGGCTGCACGGGTCTCTGCTACGCTGATCCTTTGGTCGTTATATCCAAGGCTGGCTCTCTTCGTGTCGTGTATGCCAATGTGACTCCGGAGATTGTACCCCGCCTCGTGGAAGGTTATGTTGCCGGCGATGACCCGTGCCTTGAGCTTGCCTTAGGCACTCTTGAAGGAGGTGGTGGGGAAGCAATCTACATTCCCGAGCTTCCCAGATTTGAGCGTGAGCTTCGTCTTATACTATCCCACTGTGGCTACATCGACCCTGAAAATATAAATCACTACATTGCCAATGGTGGATATAGCGGTTTGGAGGGAACGTTAAAGATATCGCCTGATGAGATAATTGAGGAGCTGAAGAAATCTGGGCTGCGAGGACGAGGAGGGGCTGGATTTCCTACCCATCGGAAGTGGGAGCTATGCCGTAAGGCTGGAAGCACACCAAAATATGTCATATGTAATGCTGATGAAGGAGACCCAGGTGCTTTTATGGACCGGGTCGTTTTGGAAAGCGATCCGCATCAAGTTATTGAGGGTATGATTATTGCCGGCTACGCCGTAGGTGCCGAACAGGGCTATATCTACGTCCGTGCTGAATATCCTTTGGCTATTGAGCGTATCCAGATTGCTTTAAAGCAAGCCGGGGAACTAGGTTTCCTGGGGGATAATATCTTAGGGAGTGGTTTTGGTTTCCATATCGAGATAGCAGCCGGGGCTGGTGCTTTTGTCTCTGGTGAAGAAACAGCACTGATAGCGGCCGTTGAAGGGAGGATGAGCACACCTAGACCCAGGCCACCTTATCCTGCCGAGCTTGGATTATGGGATAAACCTACTCTATTAAACAATGTGAAGACCTTTGCTTATGTTCCTTTGATAATTGAGCGAGGGGGGGATTGGTTTGCCTCTATCGGCACTGAGGGAAGCAAGGGCACAGCAGTGTTTACCCTGGCAGGCAAAGTGGTTAATTCGGGATTGGCTGAAGTGCCTATGGGAACAACACTTCGTGAGCTTATTTATGACATCGGTGGTGGCATTGCTAAGGACAAGCAGTTTAAAGCAATACAGATAGGAGGGCCTTCGGGGGGTTGTCTCCCCAAGACTTTGCTTGACATCCCCATTGATTATGATTCCCTTCGAGAGGCTGGCTCGATGATGGGTTCGGGTGGTATGATTGTCATGGATGAAGATAATTGCATGGTCGATGCTGCGAGGTTCTTTCTTGATTTCTCAACCAAGGAGTCTTGCGGCAAGTGCACCATGTGTCGCTTAGGGACTTTGCAAATGCTACACATTTTGGAGGACATCACAGCTGGCCGAGGCAAAATAGAGGATATCGACCTGCTCCTTGCATTAGCTGAGGATGTTAAGATGGGGTCACTTTGTGGCTTAGGAAAAACAGCTCCTAATCCTGTCCTCACAACTTTGCGCTATTTCCGAGACGAATACGAAGCTCATATTCTGGAGAAGCGCTGCCCCGCCAGAGTATGCCCCGAACTCACTGCTTACTATATCTTGCCAGATAAGTGCGAAAGAAGCTGTGAGCATTGCGTCCTTACCTGCCCCACTGAGGCAATTAAAGGTGAGAAAGGGGAGATAAAGGTTATTGATCAAGAAAAGTGCGTTAATTGCGGCACTTGTATGGATGTTTGCCCTCCCGAGTATGATGCAGTGGTGAAGCTATCACCTGTTAGCTTGCTGCCTTCCTCGAATTTATCTGAAGAGAGCGCAAGAAAATGACTAAAACAATTGCTATCGCGGGGAAAGGGGGTACGGGCAAGACCACTGTTGCCGCCCTGCTCGTCAAGTTCCTTTTTCAAAAGGGGTTGGTCCTGGCTGTGGATGCTGACCCCAGCACTAATCTTAACCAGGCACTGGGGCTGCCTCTGGATGATCGTAGAACTGTGGGCAAAATACGGGAAAACATGTCTGAAGACGTCTCGAAGGGTCGTTTAAGCTCCACTATTCCCAAGCAGGAATATCTGTTTGGCAAGATAGTGGAATCCCTGGTAGAGTCCAAGGGCTTTGACCTTTTAGCCATGGGACGTCCTGAGGGGCCTGGATGCTATTGTGCGCCCAATGAGTTTCTGCGTGCATCCCTCGATAAGCTGGTGAAGGATTATAAGTATAATTATATTGTCATGGACTGTGAGGCAGGCATGGAGCATATCAGTCGACAAACAACCAGAGACGTGGATGTCTTGCTCATTATGTCTGACCCCACAATAAGAGGCATCACCACGGCGGCTCGAATGAAGGAACTCATTGAGGAATTGAGAACAAAAGTGGGCAAAGTTGGGCTTATAGTTAATCGTGTCCGAGGAGAATTATCTCCAGAGATAAAAAAGGCAATTGGCGAGTCTGGCCTTCAGATTATTGCTCTGATTCCAGAAGACCCCGATATGGCGAGGTTGGAAATGAAGGGAAGGCCTGTAACTGAGCTCCCCCAGGAATCCCCCATCCAATTAAAGGTCAAGGAGATAGCTGAAGGCTTACATTTATGATTGAGGAAATATCCTCCCTGATGGATGTTTTGCCCGGATATGTTGAATTTTATAGAAAGGCGGTGAGGGCTTATGGATACAAAAGAATACCCGGCGATATGGTTACAAGCCGCTGGATGTACCGGCTGCTCAGTCTCTGTTCTCAACGTTATAAATCCCTCTATCAAAAACCTTTTAGTTGACGAAGTACTCCCGGGCAGTCATATAAATCTGAGGTTCCATCCTACTGTTATGGCAGGGGCGGGAGCGACTGCCATCGAAGTTATGGTGGATACATCACGGAAGAAAAAGGGAGGTTACATCCTGATTGTGGAGGGGGCTATACCCACCGCTAAAGGTGGCATTCATGGGGTGGTTGGGGAAAAGGATGGTAAGCTAATGACTATGAAATCGTGGGTTGAAACATTGGCCGCGGATGCGATGGCGGTTATTGCTTTGGGTAGCTGTGCTGCTTTTGGGGGCATTCCCGCTGCCTACCCCAACCCTACTCAGTGTCGCAGCATCAGTGAGGTTCTTCAAGCCAAAGGCATCAATACTCCATTGGTGAACATCCCTGGTTGTCCACCACACCCTGACTGGTTTGTAGGCACAGTGGCAACCATCCTGCTTTCCGGTCTACCGAAGCCGGAGGATTTGGACGAACACAGACGCCCCAGGGCTTTCTATGGGCAAACAATCCACGAGAACTGTCCACGGCGAGCCTACTATGATGAGAATAAGTTTGCCAAAAAGTTCGGCGACCTTGGGTGCAACTATGAATTAGGATGTCGGGGACCTATAACCCATGCCGATTGTTCTCTAAGGTTGTGGAACAATAAAGTTAATTGGTGTGTCGGTGGTGGTGCCACTTGTATTGGGTGCACCGAGCCAGGGTTCTTTGACATATCCCCGCTTTATGAAAAAATTAGCGAAGCTGCTCTACCAGAGGAGGTTTGAATTAATGGGCAAGATTATTATTGATCCGGTAACTCGTATTGAGGGACATCTTAAAGTTGAAGCGGTAGTCGATGATGGCAAGGTAAAGGAGGCTAAGAGTTCGGGGATGCTGTTCCGCGGTTTAGAGCTTATTATGAGGGGCAGGGACCCCCGTGATGCCCAGCGGATAACTCAGCGTATTTGTGGAGTTTGCCCAACAAGTCATTCTATTGCCGCTGCTTTAAACCTGGATAGCGCTTTTGACATCGCTGACAAAATTCCCGACAACGGCAGAATTATCCGCAATCTAATTCTGGGGGCAGCGCATATTGCCGACCACATCCTTCACTTCTATCACTTGGTGGCTCTTGATTATGTAGATGTGGCTAGATTAGCAAAGTATGAGGGAAATAATCCCGCCTTAAATTCAATAAAGAGCTTTATTGCCCGTGGGGAACTAGGCCCGTTTGTACCTCGGTACGAAGGTGATTATCGCTTGCCCGACGAAGTTAATGAACAGGCAATAGCGCACTATGTCGCGGCATTTGACATGCGTCGTAAAGGCCAGGAGATGCTTGCGTTGTTCGGTGGTAAGATGCCTCACAATATGGGAGTAATGCCTGGCGGAGTTGCCTCCGTACCCACGGTTGATAATATAACGTCTTTCCTGTGGAGGTTGAAGGAGCTTCAAGAGTTTATTGATAATGTCTACCTGCCTGATGTACTGGCTGTAGCCGGGGTTTACTCAGATTATTTTGAGATTGGTCGTGGCTGTGGAAACCTGCTTGCTTATGGTTCCTATGAACTAGATGGAAGAGAAGCAGACCTCACCAAGAGAAGCAGGTTTTTCAAGCCCGGGACCACCTCTACCAGTCTTAAGTTTAGTGAATTCGATCCAGCTAAAATTACTGAGGAAGTGAAGCATTCTTGGTATGCTGATTCTATCAGTGGCAGACATCCCTCCCATGGAGATGTTGTTCTTGACGAAGAGAAGAAGGGGGCTTATTCCTGGCTAAAATCACCTCGCTATGGTAGGGCGGTTTTTGAAGTTGGTCCCTTGGCTCGAATTATGGTCAATTATGCCGGTGGGAATCCCAGAGTCAAGAGCTTGGTTGACTCCACTTTGGAGCAAGTAAATCTAAAACCAAAAGATATGTTTTCTGTCATGGGGCGTAATCTTGCTCGAGCCTTGGAGACTAAACTCATAGCCGATGCTATGGTCGACTGGGTCTTAGAGCTCAAGCCCGGTGAGCCAGCTTATATAAGCTATAAACTCCCTGAGGAGTCTACTGGAATGGGACTGGTCGGTGCAGCGAGGGGTGCCCTGGGTCACTGGATAGAGATAAAAGAAGGCAAGATTGCTAATTACAAGGTCATCACCCCTTCTACCTGGAATATTTCTCCCAGGGATGATAAAAACCAACCTGGACCCTTGGAGCAGGCTATCACTGGAACTAAGATAAAGGATGAGGCTAATCCCTTTGAGATAGTGCGCATTGTGAGGGCTTTTGACCCTTGTCTCGCTTGTTCTGTACATTTGCTCAGTCCCAAAGGGCGTGACCTGGGGGAATTTAGGGTTTGTTAGTAAAAATTTGGAGGAAAGTTCAGGAATGCGAAAATTTGTTCTGGGAATAGGGAATGTCTTGTTGGGAGACGAGGGAGTTGGTTGTCATGTGGTACATGCTTTGGAGGGAATCCCTCTACCCGATGTAAAAATAATAGACGGGGGGACGTGCCCCGATGCATTTCAGCTTCTTGAGGACGCTGATAAATTGGTCATAGTGGATGCTGTTAAGGGTGGGGGAACGCCTGGACAAATTTACCGTTTTCACCTTGAGGATATAACTCTGGAGCAAAAGCCATTTCTATCGCTTCACGATGTAGGCTTGGTGGATAACTTAATGCTAATGAAGCTGTGGCGTAACATAGGTGAGGCCGTCATTATTGGAGTCGAGCCCAGGGAGATTAACTGGGGGTTAGAATTATCGCCGGAGCTTCAAGAGAAAATGCCTCAGATAATAGAGACCATCTTGGCAGAGCTTAGTACCTCAGCTAACCTCTCCCTTGAGGGAGAGGAATAAGGTGAGGGTTTAAAGGAGAGATGAAATGTTGATTTCAAAGCAAAAACCACTTGAAGAAATCCTAAGCTATCTTGAGGGGGATAAGAGTGTCTTTCTAATTGGCTGTAAGGGTTGTGCCGAGGGGTGGGGGAGTGGAGGAGAAAAACAGGTAGCAGAAATGAAAAGCACTTTGCAGGAAGGGGGTAAAGCTGTCTCGGGTTCAGTAGTTGTTGATATGCTATGTGATAGCACATTAACCAAGTTGAAATTCAGATCTTATAAAGAGGAAATTGCTGCTGCCGATTCTATCCTGGTTCTGACCGATGGGGCTGGAGTACAGACTGTAGCGGAAGCAGTGGATAAGGTAGTACATCCTGGCTGCAACACTCTGTCCTCAGGTGGTGCTCATGCCGAGTGGAAAGAAGCGGAGCGCTGCCTTGAGTGCGGTGATTGTATGCTGGAGTTTACTGGTGGCCTCTGTCCCATTGCCCGATGTTCCAAGCATCTGCTCAATGGTCCCTGTGGTGGCTCACAAGGTGGTAAATGTGAAGTTGATCCGGATATACCTTGCGTCTGGCAACAGATTGTCGATCGCCTTGCCAAACTGGGACAACTTGATAAATTGGAAAGGCTTGTGACACCAAAGAATTGGAGTGTGAGCCTTACATCAGGGCCGCCGGTCAAGAGGCTTTCCAAAATATGACTATATGCAAAAAAATTGGAGGCGCAATGAAGACGAAAAGCAATTTAGAACGGGTACTGGAGGCTGGAGAGTTTGCTGTTACAGGTGAATTGGGACCGCCACAGAGTGCTGATCCGGAAGTAATCCGAACTAAAGCTAAGATACTGAAAGACTATGTAGATGCCGTTAATGTCACCGATGGGCAGACAGCCGTAGTGCGCATGGCATCCTGGGCAGCTTGCCTTATAGGTAAGGAGGAAGGGTTGGAACATATTGTGCAGATGACCTGTCGTGACCGCAATCGCATTGCTCTTCAAATGGATGTTCTAGGTATAGCAGCGCTAGGCATAAATAACATATTGTGTCTCACGGGCGACCACCAAAAATTCGGCAATCATCCTATGGCTAAAGGTGTTTACGATATTGATTCTATTCAATTGGTTAGCATGGTGAAGGACATGCGGGACGAAAAGAAGTTTCAATGTGGCGAGGAAATGGCGGTTGAGCCTCGTATCTTCGTCGGGGCTGCTGCTAATCCCTTTGCCGACCCTTTTGAGTTTAGAGTGGCACGTCTTGCTAAGAAAGTATCAGCCGGGGCAGATTTTATTCAAACTCAGATTGTCTACAATGTGGATAAGTTCGCTGAATGGATGAAGATGACACGGGACAGAGGATTACATGAGAGGGTAAAGATACTTGCTGGTGTTGCTCCTATAAAGTCAGTGGGTGCTGCCAAATATATGAAGACCAGAGTGCCCGGAATGGATGTGCCTGACAGCATTGTTGAGCGGCTCCAAGGAGTGCCTAAGGAGCAAGTGTCCAAGGAGGGCATCAAGCTCTGCATTGATATTATCAATCAGGTGCGGGAAATTGAAGGTGTGGCGGGTATTCATCTCATGGCTATTGAGTGGGAGGAAGCAGTGCCTGAGATAGTGGAGGCGGCAGGCCTTTTGCCTCGCCCCTGATTTGTCCCATAATGAAAAATCGTCGTTCTTCACCACATGATTCCCGGGAGCACGGTTATGAACTCTCCTATAAGCTTGCTCGTGAGCAGTTGGCTAAAAGCAGCGATATACAAGAACAATGCCGTAAAAGCGGTGCGGAGTACGTAGAGCCCAACGAGATAGTTATTAATTATCTAAATCAGCCATATTACATTACCCTTCCTGATGTTGAAATATCGTTGCAGGATAGCAAAGTGAAAGTTCCTCTGAAGGACAAAATCCTGATACTTCACTATTTCACTGAGGCGAAGGGCACCCCGGCTACCGGTAAATTGATTACCTATAAACAGCTACCGGGAGGCGTTAGCTATTTCCCGGCATTTTCCCGAAGAGCGATAGCCCCTTTAGTAAACCACTTTGGTAAAAATCCTGAGCTGCTAATAAAGGCGGCAGCAAAGTTAGGAGAGCGTGGAGCAGACTACGGGGATGTATCTGTGAATGTCAATGCTTTCGACCATGTGCCGATAACCTTGGTTTTGTGGAGAGGCGATGAGGAGATTGCTTTCAATGGAAATATATTGTTCGATGCTAATATTTCTGATTATCTTTCCACCGAGGATATAACTGTGCTTAGTGAAACTATCATCTGGAAGCTAGTCAGAGAGATTTCCTCTGCTTAGCCGTTTTGGAGATGATAAGCAAGACATTGAGCATGCCAGAAGAAGCTTGCGAAAGGAGTTAGGCAATGTTTGCGCAAGGTACGATTACGTTAAATGTTGATGGAAAATATATAGAAGCCAGACAGGGGCAAACGTTATTGGAGGCTGCCAGGGGTGCGGGAATTTATATTCCCAGTCTTTGCTACTATCCCGGTCTGAAACCTCTACCCAAGGTAATCCCTGACGAGGCTTGCCAGCTTTGTATAGTGGAAGCGAATGGTAACCTCGTCCTTTCCTGTGTAACTCCTGTCTCTGAGAAAATGGTAGTTAAGACAAAGACACCAAAGATACGAGAGCTACAGAAAAAAAATCTGCTTGCCATTTTAGTTAGACAACCTACCAATATATGCTTTGAAAAAAGGGATTGCGAGCTTCAAAAAGCCATCGACTATATTGGTTTAAAGGAGATACCTGTCCATGTTCCGAGATCTTTAGCTCCTTTAGAGGATAATCCCTTCTTCGCCCGTGATTCCAGTTTTTGCATTTTATGCAATCGCTGTCTTCGGGTATGTGATGAGATAAGAGGACTTGGGGTGATTGAAACTGCCTTTCCTTGTCAGGTAGCTTGTCCTGCCGGCATAGACATTCCTCGCTATATTCGTCTTATTGGAAGAGGGAAACCAAGTACAGCCTTGGCAGTAATAAGAGAGAAGGTTCCTTTTCCTGCCGTACTAGGTAGAATATGTGCTGCCCCGTGCCAGGAGGAATGCCGACGTGGCCGTGATGTGGATAAAGCATTACATATAAGAATGCTCAAGCGCTTTGCCGCTGATAAGGGTGATGATAGCTGGAAGAAGCAAGCGAAGTTGCTTCCGGCAACTGGTAAAAGTGTAGCAATAGTGGGGGCAGGACCGGGAGGGCTCACCTGTGCTTACTATCTGGCTAAGCTGGGACACAAGGTAACTGTGTTCGAAGCTCTCCCCGAGCCGGGTGGGATGATGCGGGTGGGGATTCCTGAGTATCGCCTTCCGCGGAATGTACTTCGCGATGAGATTCGAGAAATTGAGACGCTGGGTGTGGAAATCAGATTGAACACTCGAGTTGAGTTCCTGGATTCCCTTTTTGAACAAGGGTACCAGGCGGTGTTTCTTGCCATCGGTGCTCATGAAGAGATGAAGCTTGGCGTTGAAGGCGAAGAATTGCCCGGGGTAATCGGCTGTGTGGAGTTCCTTCGTCGGTTTAATCTTAGTGAGGGAGTGGAGGTAGGCGATCGAGTGGGAGTGATTGGTGGTGGGAATGTTGCCATAGATTCTGCACGTGCTACTTTGCGGCTTGGTGCTAAGAGGATAACCATTTTCTATCGCAGGACGAAGAATGAGATGCCGGCCCAACCGGAAGAGGTGGAACAAGCGCTGGAGGAGGGAGTTGAAGTCATCTTTCTAGTTGCTCCTTCGAAGATTCTCACGGAGGATGGTAGCCTGAAGCTGGAGTTGATCCGTATGAAGCTGGGAGAATCTGATTCCAGCGGTAGGCGACGGCCTGTTCCTATTAAGGGAAGCGAGTTTATTGCTGAGCTTGATACTTTAATTGCTGCCATCGGCGAACGACCAGAGGTTCCTGCCGACTTCCATGTCGAAGTAGGACGGGGAAATATCTTGAATGTTAATGAAGACCTAAGTACGAGTCGAGAGGGTGTATTTGCCGGAGGCGATTGCGTGACTGGCCCGGCTTTGGTTATCAATGCTATTGCTGCGGGAAGGAAGGCAGCTCAATCCATTGACCGTTATCTTGGCGGCAAAGGAGATATTACAGAACATCTTGTTCCTGCTGAGGAGGCAACGGCTTGGTTAGAAGATTTAACAGTAAGGGAAAGGCTGGCTACGCTGTCTCACCTTCCACCTGAAACACGTGTTAAGAGCCTTGCTGAGGTGGAGTATGGTCTGACCCGGGAAATGGCGGTTGCTGAAGCCCAACGCTGTCTCCAATGCCATGTTATTGCTCCTCTGGAAGGGCGAACCCTTCGCGAGGTTGACTGTAAGTTCTGCGGTGCCTGTGTTGACTCCTGCCCCACAGGTGCCCTTGCTGATTTGGCTACTCGCGGGATTGTCAAGCCCGACCGTGTGGTTACTACTATTTGTCCCTATTGTGGTGTCGGCTGTCAACTCAAAATCGAGGTCAAGGATGAAAGGATAGTAGCTTCCAAACCTGATCCGGATGGTGTAGTCAATCATGGGCAGGCCTGTGTCAAAGGCCGGTATGGCATCGCCGAGTTCGTCCATCATCATGATAGGTTGACCACTCCCCTGATAAGAAAGAAAGGAGAGTTGAAAGAGTCATCCTGGGACGAAGCACTGGAGCTGGTGGCGAAAGAACTGAAGCACTATACACCACAGGAAGTAGGGGTAATTACCTCAGCCAAGTGTACCAATGAAGAAAACTATGTTATACAAAAATTCGCCCGGGCCGTGCTGGGTACCAACAGTGTTGATCATTGTGCCCGACTATGTCACGCGCCCACTGTGACTGGCCTGGTTCAGAGCTTTGGCAGCGGAGCTATGACTAATTCCATCAGCGAAATTAGCGACGCTGCCTGTATTCTGGCTATCGGCACCAATACTACGGAGGCCCATCCTGTGATTGGCCTTGAGCTGAAAAAGGCAGTAAACAAGGGGGGGAAACTCATTGTAGCTGGCCCCCGAGAGATTGACCTCTGTCGCTTTGCCAGCCTCTGGCTCCGACATAATCCTGGCACAGATGTTGCTCTGCTTATGGGGATGATGCGAATTATAGTGGAGGAGAAGCTAGTTGACTCAGCCTTTATCGAGGAAAGGTGTGAGAACTTCGATGCGTTCAAGGAAACATTGAAGTGTTTTGACCTTGATTTTGTCGAACAGGTTACCAAAGTACCAAAAGGCAAGATAATAGAAGCTGCTCGTATGTTTGCCAGCAATACTCCTGCCACCATTCTCTATTCCATGGGTATTACTCAGCATTCCCATGGCACTGATAATGTGCTGGCTGTTGCCAACCTGGCAATGCTCACCGGGAACATAGGCAAGCCCTCAACCGGTGTTAATCCTCTCAGAGGTCAGAACAATGTCCAGGGTGCGTGCGATATGGGCGCCTTGCCTAACGTCTTTCCCGGCTATCAGGCAGTAAGTGATTCAGCTATCAGAGAGAAGTTTGAGGCTGCCTGGGGGTGTTCCTTATCTCCGTCTCCGGGGCTGACCCTGGTTGAGATGATTGAAGCTGCCTACCGTAAAGATATAAAGGCGGTTTACCTGGTTGGTGAGAACCCGGCATTAAGTGATCCTGATGTCCAGCATGTTCGGGAGGCATTATCGCAACTTGAGTTTTTGGTAGTCCAGGATATATTCCTTTCTGAGACAGCAGGATTTGCCCATGTTGTCCTGCCAGCGGCAAGCTTTGCCGAAAAGGATGGTACCTTCACCAACACTGAGCGCCGGGTGCAGCGAGTGAGGAAAGCTATCGAGCCAATCGGTGATTCCAAGCCCGATTGGTGGATTGTTTGCCAGATAGCCAAAAAATTAGAAGCCAAAGGCTTTGACTACAGCCATCCATTTGACATAATGGAAGAAATTCGTGATCTTACTCCTAGCTATGGTGGCATAGGTTACCAGAGATTAGAGAATGGTGGACTCCAGTGGCCTTGCCCTGTTGATGACCATCCAGGCACGCCGATATTACACACGAATATTTTTGTCAGGGGGAAAGGTAGATTCATTCCACTAAAATACATTCCGCCGGGGGAGATGCCAGATGAAAATTATCCTCTGATTCTCACCACAGGGCGCAGCTTGTATCATTTCCACACCGGGACTATGACCCGCAAGGTAGCTGGACTTAATACTATGGAGCCTGAAGGTGTAGTGGAAATCAGCCCCGAGGATGCTACGCAGCTTGGCATAGCCGAGGGTGATAAAGTTAAAGTCAGTTCCCGGCGCGGTGAAGTTATTGCTAAGGCCAAAGTAACTAAGGCAGTGCCCCCAGAAGTGGTGTTCATGACTTTCCATTTTGCCGAAAGTGCTGCTAATATTCTCACCAATCCCGAACTCGACCCGGTAGCCAAGATTCCCGAGTTCAAAGTTGCAGCAGTTAGAGTGGAGAAGGTCTGAGCTCTTTCACTTCCTGTCATTCCGAACGCGTTGGCTGGTCTCCACTCAGGCTAAACTCCGCAAAAAAGAAACGACGAGAAATGTCATTGTCAACGGCAGGGAAAGCAATCTCTTGGACTGTTCTAACTACTGCTCTCGGTATAAAGCTTTGTTGGCGCTTTGACTATTATTTTGGTCCCCTTTCCTATTTGGGAACTAACCTCAAGTTCCCCGCCTATTAACCGGGCTCGTTCCGCCATACCGGTAAGCCCCAACTTACCTCGACCGGCAAAAGCACTTAGCTGCCGGGGAAGCTCGAAGCCCTTGCCATTATCGCTAATGGTTACCCTGACCTCAGCTTCCTGGTACTCCACGGTAATGCTGGCTTGAGATGCCCCAGAATGTCGGTGAACATTATTTAAGGCTTCTTGAACAATGCGGAACAAAACTAGCTGTGTTTCTGGAGGGAGTGGTGGAACGGCATCTGTTTTGACCTGAATTTCGATTCCACTAAAGTTGTGTGTTTCCTCAGCCAGCCATTTGATAGCCGCCACCAAACCTAAGTCGTCCAGAATGCCTGGCCTCAGAGCCTGGGCATAGTGCTTAATGCCTTGGTAGGTTTGCTGGGACAGTTCATATAGTTTCTCCAACTCTTTTCTTAGTTCTTGAGGCAAATATCTCTCGGCTTTAGAGGCAAGGTTATCTACGCCATGCGTTAAAAGTAATATTTGCTGAGAAGCATCGTCATGAAGTTCACGAGCAAGGCGTTTGCGTTCTTCTTCTTGAGCTTGTAGAACCTGCCTGAGGTAGAATTGCAAGTTATCCCGTAATCCTCTCTCCTCAGTGATGTCACGAGCCAAATTTTGAAAAGCTTGAGGCTTGCCATCGCTGAGAACAAGTCGGGTGGCCAATTGCACGATTGCTTCAGAACCATCTTTCTTAATTAATCGCTGCTCATAGCGCTGTTCCATAGCTTCGCCTCTCAGTAGCCTATCTCTCACCTGTCTCACTAAAGGTAGTGCCTCCGGTCTAACAAAGTCGCGGACATTTTGGTCGGTTAACTCCGAGACCGAGTAGCCAGTGAGCTTTTCACAGGCTTTATTAGCCAAAGTGATATTGCCCTCTATATCGTGAATCCAGATAGCATCGCTGGCGTTAGCAAATAACTCTTCATAGTTTTGCCGCGCTAATTCGCAAGCCTTCATGGCTTCTTCTAGTCTCTTTTTTTGCTGTCTATTTTGACGGTAGGCTGCCATAAGTGTAATGGTCAAAGCGCCAATAGCAAGGCTAGCGAGACTTTCCAGGAGCGCGTCTTTGAAATTGGGGGAAATCAAAAAAGCCCGAAGTAACATTGCCACAGCGCTTGATAGCCATAGTGTGGCACCCCCGATTATTCCCAGTGTCCAGCCCCCATATAACACCAACAAGAGATAAAGAAGTCGCTCCAAACTGTGTCGTGAAAGCCCTAGAACTGCAGGCATCGAGATCTCGCCCAAGACAGGTATTTGAAATAGGAGCTGGGTAAAATGGGATATAGTTAGGAAAACGAATAAGACGATTATAATCCAGAGGTGTGGGTTTCTTAACCCGGGAACTTGTCCTCGGTATTCTCTAAGGTAACTAATCCCCATTTTAATCCTTTGACTATTGCCTCGCTGCGTGAGGCAACATTCAATTTGTTAAAGATATTAGTCAGGTGAGCTTTAACAGTGCGCTGGCTGAGAAACAATTTTCCTGCTATCTCTTTATTGCTCATTCCCAGGGCGACTAATCTGAGTACCTCCGATTCTCGCTCGCTCAGCAGGTCCGATGCTTTGCGCTCCTCAACCGGTGCTATCATAGCTCGCTTTAACAGCTTGGCGATAATTTTGGGGTGGAGCACCGATTTACCTGATTTTACAGCTCGAATAGCTCCAGCCAAATCACGTCCCCTGGCGCTTTTCAAGAGATAGCCGGCAGCTCCAGCATCAAGCAATCCCAATACATACTCGTCGTCATCATAAGCAGTGAGGATTAGGATGGCTATGTTGGGAGCAATCTGTTTTATCTTTCTGGTGGCTTCGATTCCATTGAGTTTGGGCATGACGATGTCCATCACCGCCACATCGGGTTTTAACTCCGAGGCAAGCTTGACTGCTTCCTCACCATCACCGGCCTCAGCCACAACCTCCATGTCCCTCTCACCAGCTAGTGCTTGATGTAGCGCTTCACGCACCAAGGGATGGTCGTCAGCAATCAGGACCGTTAATTTGTCTCTTGCCTTCAAATTTCCAGCCTTTGAAGCAATTATAAGCTCATATGCACTTTAGGGCAAGCCAATTGTCCTTTTGGCCATAACCAAAGTGCTATTGCAAATTATAACCTACGGACGATGGCAGGCGAACAGACAAATGTTAGATTTCTATTGCGAAATAAAAAAGAAGGGAGGGAGAAAAATGACTAGAGCGCTTGCAGCAATAAAAGGAAAGGTTGGTGGGGAGGTAGTGTTTGGGAGAGAGGAGTTGTTTGCTGTTTTGAAGAGAGCAGCTACTGAATCGGAATTCCTGGCACGATTAGCCGATGACCCACATGAGGCTCTTAAGGAGTATTACTCTTTGACCAGTGAGGAGAGAGCTGCCTTAGCCAGTGGCGACATCAAGAAAATAGAATCCTGGGTGGGCAAGCTAGACAAAGAACTGACTACCTGGCTATGGTGTCGGCTGTCACAAGAAAAATATTAATTAGTGAGGCATGAAATGGCGAATCCTTCAATAGCGCAAGACACCCAGGTGCTTCCACGGGAGCAAGAAGAGACTAATGAGAAGCGCCTAAACGAGATTTTATCCTCCTATCAGGGTAAGGAAGAGGAGCTTATTCCCATCTTGCAGCAAGTCCAGCAGGCTTTTGGTTATCTGCCAGAGCCAATGATGAAAAAGATAGCCAAATTCCTCCAGTTGCCAGAAAGCACCGTCTTTGGGATAGGTACATTCTATGCCCAATTCAAGCTTGTCCCTTCAGGGCGGAATATCATCAGGGTTTGTCGTGGCACTGCCTGTCATGTGCGTGGTGGCGCCCGCATCCTCCGAGAAGTGGAAAAACATCTGGGCATTAAGCCCGGGGAAAGTAGTCTGGATCTCGAATACTGCTTGGAGACAGTGGCCTGTATCGGTGCCTGTGCTCTAGCACCAACAATGGTGGTAAACAATGCGACCCATGGGCAAATGACAACTAAAAAGGCAGCCGAGGCTTTAGAGCAATTTAGAGGGAAGAAATGATGGAGAAAAAGCCCGGTATTCATTCTGATGGGCACCGCAAGGTGTTGGTCTGTCAGGGCACTGGCTGTACTTCTTCGAGGTCGGAGGAAATTCGGAGGGCACTCGAACATGAAGTAAATCGGGCAGGATTGAGCAATGTCGAAGTGGATTTTACTGGCTGCCACGGCTTTTGCCAGCAAGGACCAATAGTGGTTGTCGAGCCTGAGGGCACTTTCTACGCCCATGTCAAGGTAGAAGATGCTACCGAGATTGTCTATTCACATTTAAAAGAGGGTAAGTCGGTAGAGCGTCTCTTCTATCGGGACCCTGTTACCGGTGAAGCAATACCTACTTATCAAGAGATAAACTTCTATAAGAAACAAACCCGCTTGGTACTACGTAACTGTGGACACATTAATCCCGAGAGGATTCAAGATTACATTGCCACTGGCGGCTATAAAGCACTGAGGAAGGCATTATTACAGATGACTCCGGAGGAGGTTATCAGCGAGATTAAAAAATCAGGGCTGCGAGGTCGTGGTGGTGCTGGCTTCCCTACGGGAGTAAAGTGGGAATTTTGCCGTAAGTCACCAGGGGAACAGAAGTATATGATCTGCAACGCTGATGAGGGTGACCCTGGTGCTTTTATGGATCGGAGCACCATGGAAGGTGATCCACACACCGTTATCGAAGGGTTGATTATTGCAGCCTACGCTATTGGGGCCAGCGAAGGCTACATTTATTGCCGCGCTGAGTATCCTTTGGCTATAAAGCGTTTGTGTATTGCTATTAAACAGGCTGAGGAGAGAGGATTCTTGGGCAAAAATATCCTCGGCTCACAATTCAACTTCACTGTGCATATTAAAGAGGGTGCTGGCGCTTTTGTCTGTGGTGAAGAGACAGCACTTATGGCTTCCATTGAAGGTAGAAGAGGCATGCCCCGCAGTCGCCCTCCCTTCCCAGCACAATCAGGTCTGTGGGGAAAGCCAACTACTATTAACAATGTGAAAACCCTTGCCAGCATCCCTGTGATAATTAGCAGGGGTGCAGACTGGTACGCCAGCATTGGCACTGAGAAGAGCAAAGGGACTGCGGTTTTCGCCTTAACAGGCAAGATTGCCAATGCCGGTTTGGTAGAGATTCCTATGGGCATTACCTTGCGTGAACTTATCTTCGAAATCGGCGGAGGAATCCTTGGCGGCAAGCGCTTTAAGGCAGTACAGACTGGTGGACCATCCGGAGGTTGTCTACCAGCAAGCTTGCTTGATTCGCCAATTGATTATGAATCGTTGGCGTCGGCAGGGTCAATTATGGGCTCTGGGGGTATGGTAGTGACGGATGAGGATACTTGCATGGTTGACATGGCGCGCTTCTTCCTTTCTTTCACGCAACTTGAGTCCTGCGGCAAGTGCATACCATGTCGTTGGGGTACTAAACAGATGTTGGACATACTGGAGGATATAGCCAATGGAAGAGGTAGGTCCGGGGATATTGAATTGCTTCAGGAATTGGCTGAATCGGTCAAAGATGGTTCTTTGTGTGGTTTGGGGCAAACAGCTCCTAACCCGGTGCTTACCAGTATCCGCTACTTCCGTGATGAGTATGAAGAACATATCAAAAAGCATCATTGTTCTGCTGCGGTGTGCAAAGGCCTGGTCAAAGCGCCGTGTAGCCATACTTGCCCTGCTGGTGTAGATGTTCCTCGCTATCTCCGCTTTATTGGCCTGGGGCAGGTTGACCAGGCATTAGCTGTAATCCGGGAAAAGATACCCTTCCCCTCGATTTGTGGACATGTTTGTCCTCATCCTTGTGAAGCCAAGTGTCGGCGAGGACAAGTTGACGAAGCTATCGCCATAAGGGCACTCAAACGCTTTGCCGCAGAAAAGGGAAACGGGCTTTGGAAGATGAAAGCAAAGATGGCTGCAGCCACAGGTAAGCGAGTTGCCATCATTGGCTCAGGTCCAGCAGGACTCACTGCAGCTTATTACTTAGCTAAGCG
>JAUWQP010000042.1 GCA_030611015.1 Chloroflexota bacterium
TTTCATGTCTATCCTTCTGGACGATCGGCTTTCTTCTAAAGAAGTAAAAACTGGTTGGCTTTCTCATTTCGGTAACTCCTCATGGTAAGTTATTATCACTAAACATACCATGAGTGTTACCCATGTATCTCAGCCTCCGCAAGGTCATCTCGCCATGTCTATTTCGAAAACAATGTACCCTGTATTAGAACTCTATTGCAATACAACTCCACTTGCAAATTTGGGGTAAAACTTCTCAGTTTAAAATATATCTGCTATAATTAAAATGAGGATAAAGATATGCAAGTAAAATGGCGGCATAGAAGTGTCTTTTACCTACTACTTTTGGTAGTGATAGTGGCTTTGGTAATTGTTCTCACACCCCGTGAAAAGCCTGAGTCAGTAAGCCTGCCTGATTTTATCGAGGGAGCCAAGCCACAGCTCGGCACTATTGGATACTGGCAAGAAGGGGAGAAGCTCATTGGCTTGAAGGATATGGAAGTTATATGTTGGATTCCATACGCAGAAACTACCGATGACCTGAGTAAACTTCTTAAAGAAAAAGGTATAAATGTCAATGCAGTGGTGCTGCAGCCTGACTTTGATGGTAGTACACTGGAGCACGATGGTAAGCTTGGTGACGAGCACGAAGTAGATCTCGATGCATTTACGCTCAAAGCCACTACACAAATTGACACTATTCTGCAAGACGGTGATAACCTTATAGGCTTAAAAGAGGACGAAATAAAAATTAAAACGGCATTTGGAGGTAGTACCTATGAGCTGCGCACTTACCTGGTAGAGGAAGGAATAATACTGGGGGCGGAAGGAATAAAAATCGACGTTAAACCCACTGGCTTTGATTGGGGGACGATAGCACTAACAGTCATTCTACCCATTGTGCTGCTTGGGGTATTATTCTACTTCTTATTCTTTCGTGCTGCCCGTGGCGCCGGCACACAAGCCTTAAATTTCAGCAAAAGCCGTGCCCGATTAACTCTTGACAAGAGGCCCGATGTAACTTTCGCCGATGTCGCTGGAACAGATGAGGCAAAAGAAGAGGTTCAAGAAGTAGTGGAATTCCTCAAGTCCCCCCAGAAATTCCAGACACTGGGGGGACGTATACCTCGAGGAGTGCTCTTGGTAGGGCCACCAGGAACAGGTAAGACTTTACTAGCCAAAGCTATAGCTGGAGAGGCCAAGGTGCCTTTTTTCTCTATTAGTGGCAGCGAATTTGTGGAGATGTTTGTGGGTGTGGGTGCTGCCAGGGTCAGAGACCTGTTTGAGCAAGCCAAGCGTAATGCACCATGCCTTATATTTATTGATGAAATCGATGCCGTTGGCCGACACCGTGGTGCTGGCTTAGGTGGAGGGCACGATGAGAGGGAGCAGACCCTGAATCAAATTCTGGCTGAGATGGATGGCTTCGATACCAGTACCAACGTCATCGTCATGGCCGCCACCAATCGTCCCGACATCCTCGACCCAGCCCTCCTCCGCCCTGGTCGTTTTGACCGCCACATTGTCATCGACCTACCCGATATGAAAGGCCGCAAGGCTATTCTAGAGGTGCATGCTAAGGGCAAGCCGCTGGCCAAAGGAGTCAACCTTGAAACGGTAGCTAAGGAAACGCCGGGGTTCAGCGGCGCTGACCTTGCTAACTTAATCAATGAAGCGGCCATCCTGGCTGCGCGGCGCAACCGTGGAGATATCACATTAAAGGAGCTTGAAGATGCTGCCGACCGCACTATAGCTGGACCGGAAAAGAAAAGCCGTATAATAAGTCCTAAAGAAAAGGAAATGATTGCTTACCACGAAAGTGGACATGCCTTGACCGCCAGGATGTTGCCTAATGCCGACCCTGTGCATAAGATTTCTATTGTCGCCCGGGGGATGCTGGGGGGCTGGACACGGTTCCTGCCATCCGAAGACCGCCATTTATGGACTAAGTCTCAGTTTGATGATAGATTGGCAGTAAGCTTGGGCGGACGTGTTGCTGAGGAAATTAACTTCGGGGAAATAACTACCGGTGCCCAAAACGACTTAGAGCAAGCGACTAAGCTAGCTAGAAAAATGGTCACCGAGTATGGCATGAGTGAGAAATTGGGCCCGCGGACCTTTGGTCAAAGGCAGGAACTTGTCTTTCTGGGTCGTGAGATAAGCGAACAGAGGGATTACAGCGATAAGACAGCCCAGGAAATCGATGAAGAAGTGCAAAATATTATCCAGCGGGCCTACAAAACCACCAAGAAAATTCTGACCGCGAACAAAGAAAAGCTAAAACTGCTAGCTGAAGAGCTTATAGCTCATGAGACTCTGGATGAACCTGAGCTCGGCAAAATATTTGAAGGCTTAGCACCCCAGTCAGCCCCCAGCTAAAGTAAAAAACAAGGGTCAAGTCAAGATTCAATTTTTTTGATTTTCTTTCAGGGAGCCAAGCTGGCTACTTTCTTTGGCGACAATATCTTCATCTAGCTTGACAAATAGCGGTTGGGGCTGGCGGAGTTTCTGCCCCGGAGGTAAAAACTGAACTTTCCAACCTGCTTCCTTCACACTACCACCAAATCCAAGGAAGGAATGAAGCTTTTCGGAGCTGAAGGGGAGGAAGGGATGGAAAACAGTTTTCAATGCTGCCAGCACAGAGAGGACTGTATAGACGGATTTAGCCGTCTCGATTTTATCGGGATTTCGCTCCGTTTTAATCGTTTTCCACGGAGCCTGTTCATCAAGATAACGATTAGCTTCTTGGGCTAGAGACATAGCCTCCTTGACCGCCCCTTTAAATTCACAACGATAAAGCAACTCATCCGCAGCATCTAAGGTAACTTCAGCCTTATGAATTAAGCTCTGGCTGCGTTCATGCAGTTCACCCGGTACAGGCACAGCTCCATCGAAATTGCGATAAGCGAATGTGAGAACACGATGAGCTAAATTACCATAAGTGGCTACCAGTTCATTATTATTACGACGAAGGAATTCTCGCCAGGAGAAATTGCTGTCCCCGGCCTCAGGCATATTCACCGCCAGGGTATACCTCAGAGCATCTGGGGCGTAGCGTTCCAGGTAATCATGAAGCCAGATCGCCCAACTACGGCTGGTAGAAAGCTTCCTGCCTTCAATAGTCAAAAATTCATTGGCTGGAACATCATAAGGAAGATTCAGACTACCATAACTCATCAACATCGCTGGCCAAATAAGAGTATGGAAAAAGATATTATCCTTACCGATGAAATAAAAACTCTTGGCACCGTCGCGCCAGAAAGCCTGCCAGGCGGTATCATCTCCATGTAATTTTGCCCATTCCTTGCTTGCTGATAAATAACCAATGACTGCCTCAAACCATACATAAATGCGTTTACACTCGAAGCCAGATTGTGGTACAGTTATTCCCCAATCCAAATCACGAGTAATTGCCCTGTCTCTTAATCCCTCGTTCAGAAATTTCCACGTGCTGCCTAGTACATTACGCCGCCAATGAGTTTGCTCTTTTATCCAGGCAGCCAATTTGTCCTGAAAAGAAGAGAGGCGCAAAAAGAAATGCTCCGAAGACTCAAAGCGCGGTGGAGTGGAACAAAGGTGGCAGTGAAGTTCCTTAAGTTCCACTGGACTCAAGGGCTTGCCACACTCATCACATTCATCACCTCTTGCCTTAGTGAAGCCACAATAAGGACAAGTACCTTCCACATAGCGGTCGGGAAGGAAACGCTGGCATTTAGGGCAATAAGCTTGAAGCATCTTGTCTTTGTAAATGTAGCCCTTATCGAGCAAAGTGAGGAATATATCATGGGTAACTTGAGTGTGATTGGGAGTGCCAGTGGTGGTAAATAAGTCGAAAGAGATACCTAATTTTTTCCAGCACTCGATAAATTGTTGATGGTATTTGGCTACTATTTCTTGCGGCGTGGTGGATTCTTGCTCAGCACGAATTGTAATCGGCGCTCCGTGTTGATCACTACCCGAAACCATCAACACCTCATTGCCCTTAAGGCGATGATAGCGGGCAAAAATATCGGCTGGCAGATAAGCACCGGCGACATGTCCTAAATGCAGAGGACCATTTGCGTAAGGCCAAGCAACACCGATAAAAATGCGCTCGCTCAAAGTTTCTCCCTAAAAGTTACTCTATTGTAAATCATTGATTATCCTGTGTCATTGCCATGAGTCGAAGCCCTGAATATGACGATTGCCAACGTTTATTTCTCGGAGAGAAAAGTGATTATTTGCTTTACTTTCGTCGTTTTGTATGTAATATAACCACGGCTCAGGCAGCAATCAACACAAAGACGTTGCTTTTCGTCTCCTTCCTCATCAATTAAAAGATAGCGCTCTCCATATTTAAGAGGGCGATGACAACCATCACATTCCACCTTTCCAATAGCAATACAACCACGGCGCATTTTAGCTCCTTTCTTGAAATTTCAACCAGGCTCGAGTCTTGCCTTCAATGACGAGACTAAACTCCCCTCTAGGTTCGGCAAAATGCTCCCTAGCCTGACTCACTCTACCCCGGAAAATCTCTTCGTAAACTTTGGTAAGCTCACGGCATACACATAATCTTCTGTCTCCTAGAATTTCTTCAATCTCATTCAATACCTCTGTGAGGCGATGTCGTGTCTCAAAAGCCACTATAGTTCTTCGCTCCTCAGCTATTGAATTGAGAAGACGCTGCCTTTGTCCTTTACGGCGAGGCAGAAATCCAACGTAAACAAATTGGTCGGTCGGCAACCCAGAAACCACTAAAGCGGTAATCACTGCTGAAGCACCGGGAACAGGTACCACAGAAATTCCACGCTCAATAGCAGAAACGATAAGTTCGTAACCAGGATCGCTCAGCCCCGGCATGCCAGCTTCCGAAACGAGAGCCAGGTCTTCTTTCTCGAGATAATCCAATATATAATCAAGTTTAGCTCTTTTACTATGCTCATGATAACTGGTCAAAGGAGTTTTTATATCATAGGCGGTAAGCAAACGGCGCGTAGTACGGGTATCCTCAGCAGCAATAAGCTTCACCTCCCGCAAAATGCGTAAGGCACGCAGAGAAATATCCTCCAGATTGCCAATAGGAGTAGCAATGACATAAAGAACAGGCACGACCTGCAATTATACTTAATTGCCATAATTTTATCTACAGATTTACTTGCCTTCAGAGCACTTGAATACACTATCGTTCCAAGTCATTCGCTTTATGTCATTCTAAGACCCTATGCTAGTGTTCGGGAGGAGTGGGCAATAAGAAATCCCTTAAACATGCCTTGACTTTAGGACGCCATGCTTGTATAGTTTGTGCCAATTTCTATCAGGTAAAGTAAAATGTCTCACTTCAAACTCAAAGAGATGGAGCGTGCTTACGGATTTGATGAAGTTGCACTTGTCCCTGGAGACGTGACCATCAATCCTGACCAAACCAACATAGATTTTACCGTAGGGAATAGTATCTTGACCATCCCTATTCTCGCTTCAGCTATGGATGCTGTTGTTGACCCTGCCTTTGCTATTAAGTTTAACAAGCTTGGTGGGCTGGCGGTCCTGAATCTAGAAGGTGTACAGACAAGGTATGAAAACCCCGAGGAGGTCTTAAACCAAATTACCCAAACTCCCGAGACAGAGGTTACTTCTCTGCTTCAAAAAGTTTACTCTAAGCCTATCAAGGAAAAGCTCGTTAGTCAACGTATTGGAGCAATAAAACAGGCTGGGACTATCTGTGCCGTATCTGTAACTCCAGCCAACACGAAATGGCTAGCTCCCATAGCCAAAGATGCCGGTGTGGATATACTCGTGGTGCAATCTACCGTCACCACAGCCAGGCATATCTCCAAGAGCTATCGGGGACTTATCCTGCCTGAACTATGCCAGCAAATGTCCTTGCCTGTCATAGTGGGTAATTGTTGTAGCTACGGTGCAGCATTAGAACTAATGAGAACGGGGATCGATGGTATCTTAGTCGGAGTGGGACCTGGAGCTGCCTGTACTACCCGGGAAGTTATTGGCGTTGGAGTGCCTCAGATAACCGCCACTCTGAATTGTGCTGTTGCCAGAGAAACATACCTCCAGGAAAGTGGCAAATACGTGGTAGTGATAACCGATGGAGGTATTCGTACCGGCGGTGACTTATGTAAAGCATTCGCCGCAGGCGCCGACGCTATAATGATTGGTTCGCCTCTAGCTCAAGCCGCAGAGGCGCCAGGAAAAGGCTATCACTGGGGCATGTCTCACTCCCATCCAGCATTACCTAGAGGGACACGTGTTAGAGTTGGCACTACCGCACCATTAGAGCAAATTCTCTTCGGTCCTACTTCCGTCACCGACGGCACTCAAAACCTAGTTGGTGCTCTACGCACTAGCATGGGAGTATGCAGCGCTCGAACCATCAAAGAAATGTATAAAGTTAAGATGATTATTGCCCCGTCTATAAAGACCGAAGGGAAATACTTGCAGGCAATCCAGAACACCCCTTGAGTTTATAGAAACGCATAAAGGCAAAACCAGACACCAAAGCCAGCTAGAACCAAAGCACAAACGCCGAATACAGTTCTTTGTACCTTCTGTGTCCACCATCGCCTTGACCCGAATGTGCCTATGGAGAGGAATTCACTCCAGGCTAAATCACAAGGCAAATGCACTACAGCAAGCAAAATAACACCGACAAGCCCGAACCTGGCAGCACCGGTTATTAGAACCGCACCCGCAGTCGCCCACCACATATAAAAGGCGGGGTTAGTTCCTGTAATCACAATGCCCGTCACTAAAGAACTAGCTGGCAGACCACCCACTGCACCAAGCGTCTCATGGGTAGCTCGAAACATTCGAAAGCCTAGGTAGAGCAGCATCAAGCCACCAGCAAGATAGATACCCATTTTCACCTGGGGAGAGTCGATAAAATGTTCGAATCCAAAATAAATTACAGCATAAATTACGGCTATGATTGGTACTTCAACGACAGCATGCCCTGCTGCAATCCAGGCACCAGCGTGTTTGTCACTGTAACCCTTGGCTATGGTAGCAGCAGTCATCGGGCCGGGTAGCATAACGCCCGTGAGAGAAATTCCCGCTGCTGATAATAAAAATAGGCCCAGGCTTGTTTCCATGGCTTACTTTGGGTAGAACTAGAGTAGTGGTTTAGCTTTTCCACAAATTCGGTCTTACAATCAGGGGGTTCTCATTCACTATCTCCCCTCCCCTTCTTAAGATTAAGAGAGGGAATTTGGGGAAAACTGTCCTGTTACAAACCAAATTCGGTCTAAATTTCCTCTTCATCCTCATCTTCCTCCGTAGCCACAAATCCACCATAATGAGGAAGCATCACACCTACTTTGTCTCGGCGACCTCTACCTCCTCTGGGCAGACCGCCAATCGTTTTCTTCAGTTCTGCCAGAGTCTCAACCGATTGCGCTGAAGAGACAACCACTCCATCTAACCCAGCCTGCCATAAATCAGTAAGCTCGGCTTTCGTGACTGAAGAGGGTAAAGCCATCACAATCGGCTTCTCTAAGAGTTCGACGAATCTTCGACAAAAGAGCAGATGCTCCACAGCAACAAAATCATCTTTGCCTCCACTACCGATGAGCACACCATCTACTTTAATGCCATTAATGGCTCTAACAAAACCCTGGTCTAATGAAGGTTCTATCATCAAAATTTTGCCAACCTCTTCTTTGTGCAAAATTGCTGCAGCTACCTTAACGTCAAAAACCACAAAGTCACACCCTAAACCCACAAATTCATTTATCTTCTCTTCGTTTATGCCCTTCGCAAATACCCCCACCGGGATGTCGCCCGCAACTTTGACAATTTGCCTGACACTCCTGGCACTTAATCCCTGGTCCAATATCAACCAGGCATCGGCATTGACATCGGCCACAATTTTGGCTTCTTTGACCTGTGACCCCGACAATCCCACAACAAGCAACACAGCCGAGCTTTTTAGTTCAGAGACAGAGGGATGAAAACCTATAGGCGTGGTTGAAGATTTAGAAAGACTCTGTAATTTATCTACGAATTTGCTCATATCACCCTCAGCCAGCGGTCGGATTCGAACCGACGACCGGCGGTTTACGAAACCGCTGCTCTACCCCTGAGCTACGCTGGCACACCCTCGTAATTATCTGTAATTTGCAGATATTTTGCAAGCATCGTCTGTGGCTACCTTTGATTCTAAAATCTTGGCAACACTTGGTTGCTTTCTTATACAGCCCGGGCACAATACCTGTCAGGTTGATGATTTTATGGCCGCTGTGTACAGCACTCTGGCAGCACTTTTCGCCAACATGAGAGATGGATAGATCTCGTGCATAGAGCTGTTGACTGCGGGCTTTTCCTGGGAACGTACGATTCGGTATAACTTGATCTGTACCGCAAGCTGGGAGTCAAAGTCAATCTGGTTACTGAGGTTAGGGAGCAAAATGCTGATTCGCGACACAACTAGCAACAATTATTCATAAACTTGCAGCATTCCTTTACTAACTTGGGATTCGAGTGATCACCATTGGCCTTAAGCAATAGCTGTTTGCACTCCCTTCAAAACACCCCCAACTATGACCTGATGAACCTTGGAAATATCAACACTCCATCTTCACTCCAGCTCGGTCGTCATTGGCTCCATCCAAGCCATTGCCACAGCAATGTCCAACAACCAGGGCAATCACACCCACCAGAGCCACCAGCTTCATTACTTTAAACCTGTCCACTTGTCCTATTCTATTTCACTTTCACTATCGATTGCTTATTCCAGCCTTCGTGTACTACAGGCGGCATTTGCTTATGCAGCAGGATTCATGACGCGCCCGATGAAGAGAATAGCACCCGTCTCAATATCGCGAATCAGGAAGATGAAGGGGCGGTCTATGGTGACCTCCACAGGAGGTTCGGGTACTGCTGTTAGTTTCATAATCACTGAGGTGGCGGCAGCTGCCTCGGTGCCAGCTTCATCCACGGCAACAAATGCCTTGTGCACAACGTCTGATATGGACAACTCTTGGTTACCAGTCATTCCGGAGAAATCCGCATCCCCAGAAAAGGCAATTGGCATGCCCATCCCGGCGAGGGTATCTTTCAGGCTGAATTCTGAGTCAAATTCAAACTGGGGCATCGTCAGAGTGACCTGAATAGGTTGCAGACCGCTTATGATGTCACAGACTTGCTGAGCCTGAAGTCCTTCTTCAAAAGCCTCGAACTTGCCAGCTTCAGGCAGGAAAACAACCATGGAGAGTTCACCGCCATCATATCGCAGCTCAACTGCCTGGTATCCTTCCCCCTTGGTGTAGCTGAATGCCTCCGTCTGCTTCATCATCGGCACTATTACCTGCCCGCCGTCAAGAAGGTAGAATGGGCCGTCTGCTGTCATGTCCTCATCGAAAGGGTACGCCCAGGCAGCATTGAAGTAGATAGCATTGGTTAGCACAAGGCGGGTCAGCGCATCAATCGCGCCTTGCGGGATAAGGTCTTCGATGCAACCTTCCGTCTGGTCGCTGACCCAGTCATTGATGGCGAGGCGGGACTTTCCCGTCTCCGTTATAAAGTCCAGTATTCTCAGCCCGGCACCGTAGTTCTCGGCCAGGACATCGAGGAAGTCGGACAGGAACTCATAGTCCTTTTGCCCCCAGATGGCGTTGACAATGTTCAGCCTGAATCCTTCTCCGTCCTTGCCTTCGGCACCTTCACCCCTTTTAGCAAGTTCGGCATCGAGCCAGTTAAACGCCGGGTGCAGCCTCTCCTGTTCAAGAATGAATTGAAGGGTATCGGCCATCTGCTGAGCAGTTTCGCCACGCGCTCCGGCGTATGTCATCGCCAGCGGCAGTGAGATGCTATAGGGAGAATAGAAGAGATTGCCCTCTTCCTCTCTAATCGCCTGATAAAGCTCAAAGGCGAAGGCGCTGTTTCCTTCAACCAGCAATGCTTGCTCACTCGGACTGACATCCGGCGAAGTTATCCGCTCTTTGTCTGATTTGAGCACCTCGCCTGCTGCAGGCTGAGCCATCTGAATAGAAGCCATCATCGGCAGCAGCAACACTATGACTAATACGGCTATCAATCTCCTATTCATCTCGTTCACCTCCTACAAGCATTTAAATTTTTTATTTCGTCTTTCTGTTCAAATTTGGCCATTTCGAAAACTTTTCACCTCCAAATTGAACAATCCAGATACCGTTTGTCGCCCCAGGCTACCCGGGGCGACAAACGGTATCTGGGTTCAGTATAGGAGTTGCTCCTCATTGATGTAATCCAGATTCTCCAGGTCGTTCATTTTTATCTTGGCTCCCGAGATAGTGTAGAGGATATCATCTATGTAAAGTGATCTCTGTATTGAGTAGGAAGAGTAATAGTAGTAATAACCCTGTTCCAGGGCAGAGGGATCATCAATGTGTGTGATCCTACCTCTGAGTTGAAGCCCGTTATCTATAGATATATCAAATACATATGCGCCTTGGTAGACAGGCTCGCCGTAAGCCCACGAAGGAACTCCTTCAGGATACTCTGACTCATCTACCTCAGCGACCAAAACAGGTATCACCAGCAGGTTCCTGGACTTATCAAATAGGAAAGCTTTGTGGTCCCACAAGACCGGTGAATCAGTGCCCCTGTGACCTATTATTTCCTTATCTATCTCCACCGGGTTGCTGACATCGGTGACATCGAAGAGCGATATCTTGACTCCTTGATACCAGGCAAATTCCCCCGCGTCCGTTGTCTCCTTACCTATCCCTATAATATGGTTTTCGTCGTAAGGATGGAGGTAGTCTGAGTATCCAGTTACCTTCAGATAACCGAGAACTTCAGGGTCATAAGGGTTCTTCAAATCTATCACGAATAGTGGGTCAACCTGCTTAAAGGTTACCAGATAGCCTCTTTCCCCCATAAACCTGGCGGAATAGATAGTTTCCCCGGGAGCGAGGTCTGTCAGCGAGCCGGTAATGTTGAGGGCCATATCCAGAACGTATATGTGGTTCAGGGATGTTCCCTCGCGGGTTGTTGTTGCCACCCTGAAATAGTCTCCATACTCGTCCATGGAGAACTGATTCAGCACCATGCCCGGGACCTCGCCACTGGCAACAAACTCGATTTCATCACCTTCTATATGAATCCTGTGGATAGAGGTTTTTTGGGAATCCCCCACTTCACTCCCCCATACCGGGAAGGTCAGGTAAATGTTATTCAGAGAGACATAGAGATTGCTGCTGGCTCCCAGCAGGATTGTTTCATATGTTGGCTCCTGGGCATTGTTCTGCGTGTTTATGGCCATGATGGTCGTGTACATATAATAATAGTCAGAAACATCAGAATAGTAGATATCTGTGGCGGGTATTTCCGTCTCGTTGCCGCCAGAATAAATCATGGGAAGGTTCAGTTCATTGTCCTGCTCATACACAGGCTCGTTTATCACCATGTATACGTAATCGCCTATCATCCGTGAACTCACATATTGACCATCTGCGGAAAGTTCCCTTTGCAACCGGGGGTTTTCCCTGTCTGAGACATCATACACTTTGATAGATGTCCTGGGTGATATGTAGGGCATGATGTCATATTCCCTTACAGCGGGCATATCATAATAATCATAATAAGGATAATAAGGTGTTTCTTCCTCAAACAAGACCAATCTGTCTCCATTGATGAACATTCCTATCACTGTTCCCTCTAGCTCGATTTCAGATAAGACTTGAGCTTGTTGAGGGGGATACGCCTTTACGATGATAGTCCTGTTCCCCGAAACAAGGTAGATATAAACACCGTCAGTCTTGACGATATCTGCCTCATCCACCCCGGCAACCTGGATGTTGGTGGTAGAGTAATCCGAGGCAGAGATGTCAAAGTTGGCGCCTTCTCCACTTTCTGGCGCAGGTGTAAAGAAGACGTCTCTCCAATGGAATTTTGTATCTTGTGCGTTCGTATTTATGAAATCTTGCAACTCTTCATAAGAAGCGAACCTGCTGATTTGATTCTCTTCCAGATATATAGGCCCGGGATTAACCGCAAAAAATCCCAAAACCGCTATTAAAAGCAGCGCAGCAGTAATGGGGGCTAATATTTTTGTCCAATCCATAATAGTCCTCTTCTTAAAACGCTCGGAGCTGAGCAAAACCATTTTTAATGTTTGTTTATGGCCGGGAAGTTCGATTTCCGGAGTTTTAAGGTTTTTTAGTTTCTCGATTAAGTCCTCGTGTTTCATCAACTTTTCCTCCTTCTATTAATGTAAATGCAGGAGGCCGAAAAAGGTTGCATTATTTAACCCAGAAAGACGCAAGATTTTCGCGGGGTGGTTTAATCCGCTTCCCTTAATTTCTCCACGGCCCGGTGGAGCAGGGACTTTATCGTTCCCTCTTTTTTACCCAGGATTTCAGCGATCTCTTTAATCTGTTTTTGCTCAAAAAATCTGAGAGCTATTACCTCTTGGTATTTAGCGGATAGTCGAACGATTTCCCCCTGAATTTCCAGAAAGTCCTGATGTTGTTTTAATTTTTCCTGCGCTTCTATTAGTTCGCTTTCGGGGTTATGAGATGATATGGGTTCAAAACCTTGTTCCTGTAATTCTTCCAGTGATGCAGACTTTCTGTATTCGGTTTTTCTAAAGCACTGGTTAATCTCGTTGGAGGCGATTTTATACAGCCACGAGGAAAAAGAGATATTGCGCCAGCGAAATTGCCAGAGCTTCCTCAATGCCTTAAAAAATGTCTCTGAAGTAATATCCTGGGCAGCTTCAAGATTGGCAGTCCGCCTCAGGACATAGCCAAAGATTTTGGGATAATACTGGTCGTAAAGCTTAGCAAAAGCATCGGGGGCTTTTTGTGCTTGTCTGATGAGTTCCTTTTCTTCGCTTAAATCCATATCGGTCGACAGAAAAAGCTAAGAATGTCTCAGTAATGTAATATACTAGCACTATTTTGATGTTTCCAAAATCTTAGCGCATACCGCATTACCTCCATCACATTGTCAAGCACTTATTCGTTCTCTCCAGATTTTCGTGGGATTGGTAAAAAGCTCAGTAAATTGGAAATGATAGGGGACTAGGCGGTGGCTCCCAGGTCAAGCCAAATAGCAGCGCCCGCAGTAGCCTGGCTAGTCCTCGTCCACTCGAGGCTTGAGGGAATCCCTTCCTTCAGGCATGTGACCACAAGGGTGGGGTTTGTCACGCCCGAGAAAAGTCGAAGCGCTCGAGATTTGGGATTTTGTGTTGACCTTAGTTTATGCTTCCTGAGCAGATGTTCGTAGACTGTTTTTCCAGAATGTTTTCAGCCGCTCTTTGACGTCGCCTACAGATGGTTGCCAGATGCCATCACTTGAAGATGGTCCATACCTAACCGAAGACTCCCTTTGAACCGTGAGCGATGACGGCGACATTGGAAAAGGAAATTTTTCACACGGGACGGCCCAACAGGGTTATCTCCACTGCCTGGTCTGTAGCCCTGCAATCGAAAACAGATATGCACATATTGCCACCATCCTTTCTGATTGCTATTAACTATTCTTTAAGCGTTTGCCTATCTCCGATAGTTGGCCACAAACTAACTATTGTTGGCAATAAATTACACGGCCACCCTGGCCACTATGATATTCATATATCTTTCCGTCATAGGAAAGAAGAATCCTGTAACCTCGAGTAATGACCCGGGCATACACCATTCCCGGCTCAGTGCAGCCCAAACTGGTATCCGGCCAATTCACCGCCCTCACCACTGCTACCGCAATTTTCTCTTTATCTATGCCCTTGCAATTGGCCAAGTCTTCTTTTGCTCGCTTCATTAATGGCTCAGCGCTGCCAGAGATTGAGTCACTGCTCAATGAACCGGAAAAGAAAGCATATCCCACCAGCAATAAACCAATAATCCCTATCACCAGGGAGCTGCTTTGTGGTAATTTAGTTTTTCAAAAATTTTGTCCGTAGTATATCACCTCCTCTGTTACTGTAATACAAAAGGCCGAGAGTGGCCGTAAAGCTCAGCAAAAGCATCGGGGGTTTTTTGTGCTTGCCCGACAAGTTCCTTTCCTTCGCCATCACCCAGAACAACAGGCTAATGCGCAAACTTTTGCAAGAAAAAGCCTAATGACCAGGATTGAGTTTTTGCCAACCAAATCAGTGAAAAGGTGGTATAATCTCAAATAGCTTTTCGGGTTAGTCATGCCTATCATACAAGCGATGGAATGAGAAAGAAGATAGTCCTCATCGGCCTAATTGCTGTTCTTATCTTTTTTGGTATATTCTGCTACAAGACTTGGTTTGTCGCTTTCGCTGTCACCAAGTACCTCAGCGGCCGGACAGAGGGTAAACAGGGAATTGTCAGGTCAATAACCATACCCTGGCGGAATTATCGGCTTCACCTCCACCACTGGCTTCTTGCCCTGATCTTAGGTGGAGTATTTTTGGTAAGGGGCCTTCATATCCTGACACCGGAGGTGTTTTACGGCTCTCTCTCCGCCATTATCTTCCAAGGAATCTATTGTTACAAAGATTGGTATCGGATTATAAAAAGGAAAGGCATTCTGCCAGCCTTGGAGTAGCCGATATCATTAGCGGCTAGGAGTGATTCAGCACTTTGAACTATTATGACAGTAGAGATTCGTGATAATAGTGTATAATTATGTAAAGGAGCAGCATTCTGCTGATTTTTACCGATTTTCCCACAATTTCACCCGCATTGGCAAAAAAGTCAATAGATTGGGGACTGAAGACTGCACCCGGGTTCACAGATTAACCCATAACAGCAG
>JAUWQP010000011.1 GCA_030611015.1 Chloroflexota bacterium
TTTGCTGAAGTGGGAGAATGTGTATAATACTATCCGCCCTCATCAGGCACTGGGATACCTTACTCCAAAGGAATTTCTTAAGCTCCATCAACAAAATAAAAGAAAGGAGGAGGTGTCACTAATCATATGAACGAGTACATGGACTTGGCTTCGCTACGCATTCGGTTTATAATAATCATCTTTTGTGACAAAGTGAACTTGTAAGGAGGAGTTTAGATGGACACGGTTGCTGAAAGACTAAAGGCACTGCAGGACAAGGGAAAAAAGGAAAAAGCTTTAGGAGGTTCCGAGCGGGTAGAAAAGCAGCACAAATTGAGGAAATTAACTGCTCGTGAGAGGCTTGACCTGCTTTTTGACCCTGGCAGCTTTCATGAGCTCGATTTGTTTGTTCGACATCGAGCTACGCTTTTTGGCATGAATAAGATTGTCGTTCCTGCAGAGGGAGTCGTTACCGGATATGGGACGGTGAATGGGCGTCAAATATGTGCCTTTTCCCAGGACTTTACCTCCATGGGCGGATCATTGGGAGAGATGCACGCCAAAAAAATATGCAAGGTAATGGATTTAGCCATGAGATGTGGTGTGCCTGTAGTGGGCTTTAATGACTCTGGAGGGGCTCGGATTCAGGAAGGGGTTGATGCTCTTTCAGGATATGGTCAGATATTTTTCCGAAATTCCGCAGCTTCAGGAGTTATTCCCCAGATCTCGGCAATAATGGGGCCTACTGCCGGAGGGGCAGTCTATTCACCAGCCATGACAGATTGGGTATTCATGACAAAGGGGACAAGCTACATGCACATTACAGGCCCGGCAGTAATTAAGCAGGTTACTGGGGAGGAGGTTACTTCTGAGGAGCTGGGAGGCGCCATGACCCATGCTACTAAAAGTGGTGTCTGTCATTTTGCCTGCGATGGCGATGCCCATGCTATCGAACTCGTGCAAAAGCTCTTGAGTTACCTTCCTTCAAATAACATGGAGGATCCCCCTTTAATTGAGTCTACCGATGACCCTAGCCGTGTTGACCCGGCCCTTGACAGCATAATACCGGACGAGCCCAACAAGGTTTATGATGGGAAGAAAGTTATTCAATCCATTGTAGATAACGGTGAGATACTTGAGCCACATGATCATTATGCTCAGAACGCCATTGTTTGCTTTGCCAGGCTGAATGGTAGAACAGTGGGTGTTATCGCCAATCAACCGATGTATCTTGCCGGCTGTCTTGACGTCAATGCCTCAGATAAAATCACTAGATTCGTCAGGTTTTGCGACGCCTTTAACATTCCCTTGCTCACCATTGTTGATGTCCCAGGTTACTTGCCAGGGGCGGACCAGGAATGGTCAGGCATAATAAGGCATGGTGCCAAGGTTCTTTGGTGCTATTCTGAAGCTACAGTGCCTAAGATTACCTTGATCATTCGCAAGGACTATGGAGGCTCATATCTTGCTATGTGTGGTAAAGATTTGGGCGCTGATTTCGTTTTTGCCTGGCCCACAGCGGAAATCGCAGTGATGGGTGCTGAAGGGGCCATACCAATTATATTTCGTAAGGAGATAGAGGCTGCTCCTGATCCTGAAGCAAAGGAGAAGGAAAAGATTGGAGAATATCGTAATTTTCTGTATAATCCTTACATTGCTGCATCGCGGGGATACGTTGACGAAGTTATTTTACCCCGGGAGAGCCGCCCAAAGATAATCAATGCTTTGGAACTTCTCATCACTAAACGAGAAACTAGACCCCCAAAGAAGCATGGGAATATCCCGGTGTAAAGATGTTTGCGCAAAGGAGCAATTGAAGGACAAAAGAGAAATAATAGCCGCCATTACTGCTGCTGTGGCTGCATATATGGAAGAGGAAGAGAAGGCTCTGGCGCCAGCGATGCCCCAGCGAAGGCTAGTAGCGGTTTCAAGATTGTGGAGTAGTTCCGGGCGGGAGGAGATAATGCTGATGCGAAGGCTCTGGCAGCGAAGAATTGTTTCTAGATGATGATATTTGACTGTTATCCTGGGCCAAAGCTTCATGTGAGGCGAAGAGGCTAGCAAATGGTCTGAATGTTTTACACGTTTAAAATGGCAATAAAGGAGTGATTTATGAACGGAATAGGAAGCGGCCCCGTCTTGGCCAAAGATTTAACCGTCGATAAGATAAAGACGAGGCCGAAAGCCAAAAGACCGGTCAAAATCTGTGACACCACCTTTCGTGATGCGCATCAATCCATATTGGCTACAAGGATGCGAACTGAGGATATGGAATGGATGGCTCCTGAGATGCATAAATGCCGCTTCTATTCCATGGAAGTTTGGGGTGGAGCGACATTTGATGTCGCTCACCGTTTTTTGGGCGAAGACCCTTGGGATAGACCTCGCAAATTGAAGAAACTCATGCCCGATACTCCGCTGCAGATGCTTTTACGGGGTCAGAATTTAGTTGCTTATCGAAATCACCCTGATGACTTGGTTGATGCCTTTGTAGAACAGGCCGCCGAGGTTGGTATTGACATTTTCCGTGTTTTCGATGCTGTTAATGATGAGCGTAACCACGAGCGTGCTGCCAAAGCAATCAAGAAGGCTGGCAAACACTACCAAGGTGCTATATGTTACTCGCTCACTCAGCCAAGGATGGGTGGACCGGTATATAATCTGGAATACTATATTAAGAAGGCCCTCATTTTTCAAGACATGGGTGCTGACTCCATTTGCATTAAAGACCAGGCTGGACTTATCTCTCCTTATGATGCCTATGTACTAGTAAAGGCTCTTAAGGAAAACTTGAAGATTCCTATTGATCTCCACACCCACTACACCAGTGGCCAGGCATCCATGTCTGTGTTGAAGGCTATCGAGGCTGGAGTTGACATTATTGATGCCGCTTTGTCTCCCTTTGCATTGCGTACCTCGGAACCCCCTGTTGAACCTTTGGTGGTTGCTCTGTATGGAACAGATAGAGATACGGGACTGGATATTGAGCAACTGGTTAAGTGTGGGCAGATGCTTGAACAGGTCGCCCCTAAGTATAGAGATTTTCTGGACACATCGGCGATGTCAATCATAGATAGCGGAGTGCTGGTGCACCAAATTCCTGGCGGCATGACCACGAATCTGGTGGCACAGCTAAGGCAGGTCAATGCTCTGGACAGACTGGATGAGGTGCGAGCAGAAACTGCTAAGACTAGGGCAGAACTTGGTTATCCTCCTTTAGTTACGCCTACGAGCCAGATTGTTGGGGTTCAGGCGATACAGAATGTCTTGGCAGAGCGTTATAAAATGATTACCCAGGAAACCAAGGACTATTGCTATGGGCTCTATGGACGACCGCCAGCGCCGATCGATAAAGAAATCCAGAAAAAGGTGCTCAAGGACTACGAAAGAGGAAAAAAGCCGATTGATCGTCGGGCTGCTGATATGCTGGAGCCAGAACTGGAGAAAGCCAAGAAAGAGTCCAAAGGATTTGCCAGAAATATTCAGGACGTACTCACCTATGCTCTCTTTCCCACTACCGGCTCGCGCTTCTTGAAATATAAATATGGCATAGATAAAACTATTCCTGATGATTGGAAACCTCCACGTGCTCCAAAAACCCTGGAAGAGGTGAGGGAGGAGGATGAACTGATTGCCAAAGCTAAAGCTGGCAAGCTGGTGGAAAAACCTGAGAAAGTGGTTCCTGAAAGGGGAGCCGGCGTGAGGACATTTAATGTTTTCGTTGAAGATGAATATTATAAAGTGGATGTGGAGGCTGTGGGGGGCCCTCCAGCTACTACTGTTTCTCGACCTGTAAGTGCCGTTGCTCCTTCGCCTACACCACCTAGTACTACGGAAGCACCAGCGAAGGCGGAGGAAAAGAAAGCACCACCTGCTGCAGTTGCTGAAGGAACGGAGGTGCCTGCGCCTATGCCCGGCATGGTCATCCGCTATTTGGTCAATGTAGGGGATACAGTAAAGGCTGGCGACCCATTGCTTATCCTGGAAGCAATGAAGATGCAAAATAATATTCCTGCCCCTGTTGATGGAGTTGTTAAGGCAATTAATTTTGAGCCCGGGGCTTCGGTAAACACGAATGATATCTTAGCTGTTATTGCTTGAATTGCTCTTCATATTTAGAGAGGCAAGATAACAGAATAAACAAGGAGGTAAGTGCAATGCGGGGTAAGATTTCTATAATCGGTGCAGGAAATGTCGGTGCAACTTGTGCTTTTAGCATTGCTGAAAAGGGGTATGCGGATATTGTATTGCTAGACATAATTGAAGGGCTTCCGCAGGGCAAGGGACTGGACATGCTGGAAGCCACTCCCATAATTGATTCAGACGTTGAGATTATGGGGACTAATGACTATAAAGAAACTGCCAATTCTGACATAGTGATCATCACCTCGGGGGTAGCGCGTAAACCGGGGATGAGCCGGGATGACCTGGTGCTTACCAACATGAAAATAGTCCGGGAAGTTACCGAGAAAGTTGTCCAGCATTCACCTAACTGCATAATTGTCGTGGTGTCTAATCCTTTGGATGCTATGACCCAGTTGTCTCTGCACATAAGTAAGTTCCCACGGAATAGAGTGTTTGGACAATCTGGCATCCTGGACAGCGCCAGGTTTCGGACTTTCATTGCACAAGAACTCAATGTCTCAGTAAAGAATGTATCCACCTGTGTTTTGGGTGGGCATGGTGATACGATGGTGCCAGTCACCAGACTTTGTACTGTCGGCGGTGTTCCTATTACTGAACTTTTGCCTGAGGAGGAGATTAATAGCCTGGTGGAGCGCACAGTTAAGGGTGGAGGTGAAATAGTGAACCTGCTTAAAACGGGTAGTGCCTTTTATGCTCCGGCAACCGCCACAGCTCAAATGGTGAATGCCATAATTCTGGATAAAAAAGAGATATTGCCTTGCGCTGCCTACTTGGAAGGAGAATACGGCATCAATGGAGTGGTTGTAGGGGTTCCTGTCAAGTTGGGCAAGAACGGTATTGAGCAGATAATAGAGCTCAAGTTGACCCCTGAAGAAGGTGCGGCACTAAAGAAATCAGCCAATGCCGTGCGGGAGCTAATAGATATCATGAACCTGTGATGGGTGTTATACAACATTCACTTGAAAGCTGTGGGTTTGCTATGAACAGAATTGAAGATGCGCAAAACAACCAAGAAGGCTTATAACCTCTACCTCCGCTCATAGAGGCTAGAAAAGAGAAACCAGATCAGCTATGAAAATAAGAATCCCTTACGGAAAGGAAAAGGTAGCGGTTGAAGTTGAGGAAAGCAGGGTTTCCGAAATAGTTGAACCAAATGTCGTTTCCGTTGGCGATGAAACAGAGATCATCCGCAGGGGAATTGAACAACCCATTAACTCTAGGAGGTTTGATGAGTTTATCGCCGACACGGGAGATTTGCTTTTTATTGTTAATGATTACACCAGACCCACTCCTACGGCAAAAATACTGGAAGTGATTTATCCTGCGGTCAAGAATAAAAATACAAGGTTTATCATCGCCGCCGGAATTCACCGTGCACCGACCGAAGAAGAGGTCAACTGTATCTTCGGAAATTATCACGACCTGCTAAAGGACAAAATCTATGTCCATGATGCCCGAAAAGACGAAGACATGGTGTATTTGGGAACAACTTCCACAGGAACAGAGATGTATGTCAACAAGTTAGGTATGGAGGCACATAAGCTAGTTACTGTTAGCTCAGTAGAGCCTCATTATTTTGCTGGTTACACTGGAGGAAGGAAATCATTTCTCCCCGGTATTGCGTCCTATAAGACAATAGAGCAAAACCATAAAAATGCCCTTAGTCCCCGTGCACAGGCTCTGGTTTTGGAGGGCAATCCGGTTCATGAAGACATGGTTGATGCCCTCAAGATGGTAAAAGGAAAGGAAATATTTTCCATCCAGACCGTTCTTGATGGTCAAAAGAGGATTTACCATTGTACCTCGGGACATATTCACAATTCATTTTTGATGGCCATAGAGAAAGCTCACGAGGTTTACTGTGTAGATATTAAGGAAAAAGCGGACATCGTCGCTGCTGTTGTCGGTTATCCCTCGGATATGGATTTGTATCAATCACAAAAGGGACTTGAAAATGGGAAGCTGGCTCTAAAAGAGGGAGGGATTCTCATCTTTGTCTCTGAGTGTAGGTCTGGCATAGGAGATGAGGCATACTTTAATCTCCTGGCCAGCAGTAGAACTCCTCAGGAGGCTCTACAGTCAATCAAGCAGGACTACAAACTGGGTTATCATAAGGCTGCCAAAATGGCTGAAATTGCTACTTGGGCAGAAATCTGGGGAGTAACCGAGCTCGAGGATAGAGATCTTGAGCGGGTATTTATTAGACCATTTCATGATGTTCAACAGGCGATAGATGAAGCAATTGAAAAGAAGGGAGAAAAGGCGAAACTACTGTTCATAATGGATGCTAGCCTCACTGTGCCAAAAGTGATGGGGTAAAGACGTCAGTAGCCGACACAACCAGGATTAAGAGGCTAGGGTAAGCCGGCAAAGAAGAAAATGAGAGAAATCAAAGTTGGTGATGTAACGAACACCGTAGCCCGTTTATTTGAGCACTCCTGCCATTATTTACCCGCGGATGTGATAATTGCATTGAAGCAAGCAAAAGAAAGAGAAAAATCCCCTGTTTGCCGTAACGTATTGGATAGAATCCTGGAAAATGTGGAAATTGCCGGCAAGGAACAAATTCCTCTTTGTCAGGACACCGGTGCCGCTGTAGTCATGCTGGAACTGGGCCAGGAAGTGCACATAGCCGGTGGAGATCTTTATGCAGCAGTCAACGAAGGAGTACGCCAGGGGTATGGCGAGGGTTATTTACGTAAATCCATTGTGAGCCAGCCTTGTTTTGCCAGGGTGAACACCAAAGATAATACACCAGCTATGATTCATACCGACATAGTTCCCGGAGACAGGCTGGAAATCAGTGTTTTACCCAAAGGAGGTGGCTCAGAAAATTGTTCTCGCCTGACCGTTCTAACTCCAGCTAGGGGATGTCAGGGGGTGATAGATTTTGTCGTCAACCTTGTTGACGAAGTTGGTGGCAATCCCTGCCCACCTGTTATTATTGGTGTCGGCATTGGTGGGACGACGGATAAGACCATGTTTATAGCCAAGAAGGCGCTGTTACGCAAAGTTGGCGAGCCGAGTCCTGACCCTGAGGTTGCCGATTTAGAGAGGGAAATTCTAGAGCGAGTTAACAATCTGGGCATAGGTGCTATGGGCTACGGTGGCACAATTACTGCCTTAGCAGTTCATGTGGAAACCTTCCCTTCCCATATTGCCAGCATGCCTGTAGCAGTCAACATGCAATGTTGGTGCGCTCGCCATGAAGAAGCAATCCTGTGAAGGAAGTTGACAAATAAGTAAAAGAGTGAGAAGAGAATGTCTGTGCCCGTTTCGCCCAAAAGGCTACGCAGTGAGTTTGTAAGGAAAGTCAAGGAGCTCAGCGGAGAAAACATTCAGTTATGTTACCAGTGTGGTATGTGTTCCGGAGTTTGTCCCGCAGCTCCTGATATGGACCTTTCCCCTCGCCAGGTTATTGAACTGGCACGGTTAGGGATGCAAGAGGAAATTACCGAATCAAAGACTGCCTGGATTTGCGCCACTTGCCTTGCCTGTACTGTAAACTGCCCCAGAGGATTTGACCTGTCCAAGTTGATGGAGGCAATAAGGCTTCTCACTTTAAGAAAAAATGTTGACCACGTGAGGCCTGAGCAAATTCCCCCCGAGGAACGAGATGACATTCCTCAGATAGCTATGGTCAGTGGCTTGAGGAAGTTTACCGGTTAAAGAAGGAGTGAGGATGAGCTTAGCTTATTATCCCGGATGTACCTTGAAAACTAAGGCAAAGAATCTGGGGGAACCTGCTATTGCCTCCCTGGAAGTTTTGGGATTTAAGTTGGAAGAGATTGCCAGGTGGAACTGCTGTGGTGCAGTGCATTCTTTGGCTGATGATGATTTAATCCACCAGGTAGCACCTGTTCGCAATCTCATTCGAGCGAGGGAGCAAGGGAAAAATGAGCTAGTTACTTTGTGTTCTTTCTGCTTTAATACTCTAAAGAGGGCTAACCTTCTAATGAAGGCGAATGCGGAAAAAAGAAATACTATCAATAGCTTTATGGATGAGGAAATAAATTACAGTGGGGAGGTAAGGGTAGTCCATCTTTTAGAAGTATTGAGAGATGAAATAGGATGGGAAGCCCTTGCGCAAAAAGTGAAATTCCCTCTCCGGGGCTTAAAGGTAGCCACTTATTATGGATGTACCCTGCTTCGCCCCAGAGAAGTAGCTATAGACAGCGTGGAGAACCCCATCATCTTACACGAGCTTGTCGACGCTCTAGGAGCTACTCCCGTAGATTTCCCCGAATCTACCAGGTGTTGTGGGTCTTATCAAATCATAAGTGACCCGGGTACAATTTCTGCATATGCCTGGAATATCTTAAGCTCGGCGTTGAGTCATGGGGCGGAAGCCCTGGTTCTTTCCTGTCCTTTGTGTGATTACGATTTGGGTCAGGGGCAGAAGGAATTGGTGAAAAGGCGTGACGAATTTAAAGGGATGCCGCTATTCTACTTTACACAACTTCTGGCTCTTGCCTTAGGGCTCGAGCCGCAAGTGTGTCATTTTGAGCTAAATTATGGTAACCCGGAATCACTTCTGCAGGAAAAGAACTTGCTTCCGTGAGGAGCCAAGCTTTAACCCCTGATTGAATCAGGGGCTGGAGGTTAAGTAATGAGTGCCAAAGCGAGGAAGAAGAGTCCAACAGCAACAAAGGTTAAGAAAGAAAAAGAAGTATCAAAAGTTAAACCAGAAGTTAAACCGGAAGTTAAATTAATTCCTGTGTATGTCATGGGAAAGCGCTACGAAGTTCCCGAAGGGCTTACTCTTATGAAAGCGATGGAGTATGCTGGCTACAAGTTCATTCGGGGTTGTGGATGTCGGGGGGGCACCTGCGGTGCCTGCGGTACAGTTTATCGCAAGCCTGGCAATTATAAATTACAGGTAGCGCTTGCCTGCCAGAAGACGGTTGAGCCTGACATGCATATGGCTCAAATACCTTTTTTCCCCGCCAATCGTGCCCAATATGAATTCGCAGAGCTAACCTCCGCCCCTGAAGAGGTTTTCAAGCTGTATCCTGAGCTATTCCGCTGTGTGGCCTGTAATGCTTGCGCGAAAGCCTGTCCACAGGGGATAGAGGTCATGGATGCTATCTCAGCTTTGAAGCAGGGAAATATCGCCGAAGCCGCGCTACTTAGCTTTGAGTGTATCCAATGCGGGCTATGCACCAGCCGCTGCTTCGGAGAATTGGCTCAGTATCATATGTTTCAACTTGCCCGCAGGATTTACGGAGCCCGCATTCTTCCCAGGGCGGAACATTTAGCCGAAATGATAAAGGCAATTAACGAGGAAAAATATGATGATATTTTAGACGAGTTGAAACACGTGAAGAAAGACGAGCTGCAAAAGTTGTATCAAGAGCGGGAAGAAGAGCCGGTAACGGCCGGGGAGGATTGGAAACCAAAAGACAAAAAATATCTGTAACCAGGAGGCGAGATGAGTTATTTAGGATATCCAGACTTCTTCAAGCCCTATATTAGGAAGGTCGAAGAGACCAGACCTGCCCGGGTGGAGAAAAGGAGGCGGGGGGAAGAGTTTCCCTTTATGTCTCTGAAAGAAAGGCAGGAGATGTTGAAATATCATCCTGATTACAGGGAGGAAGGGAGAAGGGAGATAAGAATTGGCCCGAATAAGGGTTACAAAATAGCCTACGAATTTGTTGACCTGCTGGAGGACAGGAGCAGAGTTGATCCGGACAAAGTAGACCTTACGAGGGCTGACTATGAAACTGACGTCCTGATTATTGGTGGTGGTGGGGCTGCCACTATAACTGCTCTGATCGCCGAAGAAAATGGTGCTCAGGTTCTTATGGCCACAAAGCTTCGACACGGCGATGCTAATACTATGATGGCTGAAGGGGGAATCCAAGCTGCTACCAAAAGGAAGAAGGATTCTCCTTATTATCACTACCTGGATGTAATGGGAGGAGGACACTTCAAAAATGACCCTGACATAGTGGCTACCTTTGTTAAGCGAGCCCCCGATGGTCTCCAGTGGTTGGAAAACCTTGGAGTCCTGTTCTCCAAGTTTCCCGATGGAAGGCTGGAGTCCATGCATGGGGGAGGAACTTGCAGAAAGAGGATGCACTATTGCACCGACCTCAGCGGCATGGAAATCATGCGCGTGGTGCGAGATGAAGCGCGTAACAGGCGGAATATCAGAGTTCTGGAATTCTCTCCGGCGGTGGAGCTTATTCTCAACGAACATGAGCAATGCGCTGGAGCCTTGCTTTACAACATGGAAACCGAAGAGTATCTTGTTGCCAAAGCTAAGGTGGTAGTTTTAGCTACAGGTGGTAGCGGCAGGCTCCACGTGCAAGGTTTTATGACCACTAATCATTATGGTGCCACCGCTGATGGCATAGTCATAGGCTACAGGGCTGGTGCGTCTTTGGCTTTCCTTCATACCGTTCAGTATCACCCCACAGGCGTTGTTTTTCCCGAGCAAATAGAGGGATGGCTTATTACCGAGAGGTTCCGAGCAGAGGGAGCGGATATTGTAAATGTCCACGGAGAAAAATTTGTCAATGAACGCGAACCCAGGGATGTGGAATCGGCCAGGTTTATCAAGGAATGTCTGGATGGGAATGGTATTCCCACCCCTACCGGGGAGGTAGGGGTCTGGCTCGATTCCCCCATGCTTGATATCCTCCACGGTGAGGGGAGGGTGCGAACTGCTTTTGTGGGGAAATGGAAGGTATACGACCGCTTGGGAATTGATATATCTAAAGCACCCATGCTGGTCTATCCCACACTACATTATCAGAATGGTGGGCTTAAGGATAATGCCGAATGCGAGACCGCCGTGCCCGGGCTTTATGTTGCTGGGGAAGTAACTGGGGGGTTGCATGGAGAAAACAGGCTGATGGGCAATTCGCTTATGGATATTGTAGTATTTGGCAGGATTGCCGGTAGAAATGCTGCTATATTCGCCAGGGAGAAAGCAAAAGAGGGAAAGCTAACCTTGAAGCATGTAAAGAGATATCATAAAGAGCTCCAAGAGGCCGGGATTATAACTGATAGAGTGGCCCCAATGCTTCTTCCCGATTATACCAGTCCCGAGGTGAAAGAAAAACAGCTCACCGTGAGTCGTCCGAGGACCGGAGGGTGAAGAGGCTGTCTGGAAATGTAGTGCGGGGCTTCAGCCCCGTGCGATCGGGCGGCAGACAATTCCCCTCTTAAGGTAAGAGGGGTTAGGGGAGTTATAAACGAATAGCGCGACCCCGAAGGGCCGCACTACAGACAAGCCGGAGGTGAATTATGCCCGAAGCAAAGAGAATCACGCTTCCTTTAACCGACGAAATCTTAAAAGACCTCAAAACCGGAGACAGTCTTTCGCTTACCGGGGTTATCTATGTTGCCCGCGATGCCGCTCATAAGAGGATGGTCGAAGCTCTAGACCAAGGGAAAGCTCTGCCTTTCGATATCAAGGGGGCAACCATATACTATATAGGGCCCAGCCCGGCCCGGCCGGGCAGGGTAATCGGCTCAGCTGGCCCGACCACCAGTGGCAGGATGGATGCTTATGCCCCCCGCTTAATGGCCGAGGGGCTGAAGGGGATGATCGGCAAGGGTTTGCGGTCCAAAGCAGTCAAGGATGCCATGGTGAAGCACAAGGCGGTCTATCTGGGGGCAATAGGGGGTGCCGGCGCCATAATTTCCAAGAGCATCAAGAAAGCAGAGGTGGTAGCCTACGAAGAACTCGGTGCTGAAGCTCTGCGCCGTCTGGAGGTGGAAGACTTCCCCGTTACTGTAGTGAATGATATCTACGGCGGCGACCTTTACGAAGAAGGCAAAGCCTCCTGAGTCAGGCACATTCCGCATTCCAGGGACACCATACCAATCAGGCCTACTACAGATTAAGTATTGTGTCCCCTGAATACTGAGTAAGAACAAAGCTTTCATCCAGCATTCCTGCCTTTTGCTCAGTCATCCTTCTGTCGCTGGCTGCTATAAAGGAGCCGCAAATGGAGAGTCGCTGCGGTGGCAGGGAGCTAAACTGCATTGAATGGAATCTGGCAAGGTCGCCAACGTGGGTGCCAACAATTCTGGTTACGGGAGCTCTCGATAGGTCTGCTGGAGGAGTAGGGCGTCTTGTTCCAGGTAGGGCACGCTCTCGCAAATGACTACTCCCTTTGCCTTTCGTTGCTTCAGGGCTTTAAGTAGCTCTGAGTATCGAAAGTCTGAATCAGGAAGCATCAGGTGCTTGATTTCGCCCTTCTTACCGTAAGCAATCCCGGAGAGGTGGATATGCATATTATCTAAGGCTTGCCTGCCCAGTTTCCCTTCAATCTGGTCTAAGATATCGAGAAATTCTTGATAGGAGTTAGCTTTTCCCGTCCGGGCATGCCAGTGAGAAAAATCAATGCAGGGGACAACTCCTTCTATCTCGCTGCCGAGCTGAAATATTTCCTCTAGAGTGCCAAATTGAGAGGGTTTTCCGGTAACTTCAGGTGAAATGGTCACCTTATTGCCTTCGTTCCTGAGGATGTTTACTATCTCCTCCAGGTGCCTTTTGACTGTGGCGTAGGTCTCGGCTGGGGTGTTTTTGAGATAAAAGGCGGCGTGGAAGGTGATACTTCTGGCGCCGAAAAGAGCAGCAATGCGAGCAGTTTGCAGTATCCTTTCTTTGCTCATGTGTACCTTTTGCGGCTCGGCGGCATTCAGGTTTACAAAATAGGGTCCGTGAGCAGTGAGCACTATATTCTTTCTTGCTGCTAATTCTCCCACCGAGACAGCAACCTCAGGGCTCATCCTTACCCCCTGGACAAATTCTACCTCCATACAGCCAAGACCGAGTTCGGCAATACGCTCAATGCCAGCCTCCGTGGAACGAGATTGAGCACTGACGGGGACACCGCCTGTCCCGAAAAGGAGCTCGCTTACTTCGTCTGAATCCATGGCTTCGCTCACTATTTTACTGCTTCGTCTACGATTTTTCTATAACTAGCTAGCAACTCTTTGGTTAGCTGGCCGGCTTTGCCTGAGCCGATGGGTTTGCCCTCAAACCAGGTCAGGGGCATAAGCTCCAGTATGGAATTGGTGATAAAGGCTTCTTCAGCCTCAATTAGCTCCTTTAACTCCACCTGTCTTTCTTGGGTTTCGATGTTTGAAGCCCGAGCTATTTCCAGGACTGCCTCTCTGGTAATTCCAGGTAGTACGCCGCTTTCAAAAGAGGGTGTGATGAGTTCTCCATTGCTCACCAAGAAGACATTAGCCGTGCTGCCTTCAGCAAGATATCCCTGTTCATTGAGCAGGATAGCTTCATCGCACCCAGCAGCTCTGGCTTCCATTCGGGCGAGGATATTTTCCAGATAGCAGGTAGATTTTAGTCGGGATAGTGGAGACTGGCTATTACGGTGCAGGGAGGATAGGGCTGCTTTGAAGCCTGATTCGTATTTTTCGGGGGGTAGGGGAAAGAGAGTTCGGGCGGTGATTAAGACGGTAGGGCTAGAGCATGTGCTTGGGTCGGGCGTCATGCCGCCTTCTCCGGCCGAAATGGTTAGCCTCAGGCGAGCGTCCTTGAGTTTATTAGCTTCTAAAGTTGCCAGGCAGGCAACTTTCAAAGATTGCTTCCCCTCGTCTGTGCTCAGGATATTATGTGTCAGGCCGATGCTCTCAGCAGAGCAGCGAAGGCGGGCGAGGTGACGGTCGAGGCGAAAGATATGCTCATCATAGGCCCGCATAGTCTCGAATAGTCCGTATCCGTAAAGGAAGCCATGGTCAAATGGAGATAGCTTGGCTTTAGAGCGGGGGACAAGTCGGCCATTGAGATAAATAATTTCTGCCATTAATTCCCTTAGACCAAACCGTTTAGCAACCTAATTGTCATTCTGAATGAAGTTAAGAATCTCCAATAGACCCTTCGCTAACGCTCAGGCGGGGGAGGCAGATTCCATTGCAACCACATCCATTGTCGACAAACAGGGCAGGGGAAAACATCCAAAGTGGTATGCATTTGGAAGCTAGCTCTGCAATCTGGATTCGGGCAGGTTATAGATGTCCCCACAGGCCTGTTTCTACTTGGATTAGTTATCAAAGTTGATACCGCTGCCCCAGCAATAGCTCCGAACAAGGCTCCTTCGGCTCTAGCTGCCCCTCTTCCTTCTTGCCGTTGCTCAGCTGTAGCTCCTATACTAGCACCTGCTGCCCCCCCAATACCCGCTCCAAGCAGTGTAGCAGGTAACACACCAGAGTCATCGTAAGACAGCACGATGGATTTTATGTAGCTAATTGCTTCTCGGCTTTGGTCATATATTACATAGTGATCCAAGTAAGGAATGGGAACCTCACACCATCTATCCAAAAGTTCGAAAACCCAAATATCTTTTCTGGCTTGATGTGATAGCCCTCTTGTCATTCCCGCTTCCCAAGATATCCAATTTTGGGTATGAAGTAACTCTTGTACATGAGGTCCGAGCAGTACAAAAAGCGCTTTTGCTGCTTTGATGCGTTCTTCAATATATGCCGCCGGCGGTGTCGTGAACCCTTCAAATTCTACAAAACGTCCTATTACAGCCAATCCCGCAAATATATTGGAAAAAAAATTCTTAATATCCTCATCTCGGCGGCTATGAGCGACAAAAATTTCTGCCATTTTCCCTCCCTTTGCTCGAATAATCTTATCAGGATTCGGGTTTATTATACTACCGATGCTCACTAACTTTGAGCAGGAAGTTGATTTCATCAAAGGTGCCTTTAGCACTCTTAATGTCAAGCGTTAAACTTCAACTGTTTCACTTTCAATATCCGAATAAAGGTTATCTATGTTCTGTTGAATTTCTATTGTTCTTTTCAAAGCGGTTACCACCTGACAATAATGTTTTATCTCCTCAAGAGATAATTTTCGCCCTTTCCTGTCCTTAAGCCACTTATCCAAGACCTGATAACCACCGATTTGATATTCCCAGACCTCTTTTTCTATCCCCTCGAAGTATTGGTCATCGTTGATGTAAACTCGTTTTTCCTTTTCATTGTATTTCGGCTTCTTAACTTGATAATCGCCACTGCCCTGAAATTTGGCAATGGGGTTATTTAGCTCTGCTGACTTCAATGAATGTAGCTCAACAAGCTTGCTGCCATATTTTCCTATTGTGTTAAACAATTCATAAACTTTAGTGAAAGGCACTCTAGGAAAGTCAATCTTCAAAAACTCGGCATATTTAATGCGATAGATATTGGAATAAAGAACGCCATATATGTAATAGAATATTTCCTCGGGTGCTGGTTCCTCACCATAAGCCTCAGCTAATGATTTGACCAACTCGGGATTAAGATTTGGCTTTCTTTTTTCGAACATATCTCCTTTGTCTGGGTAGAGGTAGAGAGGACAGAGATATGCACTTGCATTAGCTGTCTCTAGGATATGCAAGTCCGCTGGGAGACTCGTTGCTAAAAAGTGTTGGATTTTATCCATTCTTATCTGTCTATTTACTACCAATCCCAAATTCTCGTGCATCATATGGCGCATGACTTCTTTGCGGGGACGTTCAATAAGCTCATCATGGTAAAATATCCACCTGACATCAAAGGGGCGATAAAGTATTTGCGTTATTGATTTTTCCCATTCTTTATCTTTAATTACTTTTTGTCGAGCCTCTTTCACTTTCCAGTCAGATTTATCCCTTAAGCCGAATTCTTGCCTAACAATTTCATCAGGCAAATTTTCATCTCTAAATCTTCTTATTTGCCTTTCCAACTTTCCTTTCTCAGAATTGATTACAAGCTTATCCCTAGAAGTAACAACGCCAACGCTATTCACAGGGAAAATCTCTGTTACATTCGGATACTTGTTGTAGGCTTCCAAAAGCGCTTCCTCTCTAGGGATAAACAGGTAAAATTCGGTCTTTGGTGTCAGCTCCATCCAATTAGTTGTCTTAATATCCTTTTCTAAAAGCCACTTATATTTGTCCTCTCTTAATCCCCAGCATTCTGAATGAAGGACTTTCTTCTCTAATCCCTTCTTTTTAATAAGGAGTGAGATGGCAACTCCCTGCCGGATATCGAAAACATTTTCATCTTTAGAGCCATCGGGGCATCTTTCCTTCTTTAAGCTATTGCCATGCAGGTCAAGCAAATAAATTTCATTAAAGCTATTCATCAAAGATTGCCGCATCCCACGGAAGGTGGGATTATCCAGATAGCTGTGATTGGTAATGAATCCCAGAACACCTTCACCTGCCTGATCAATCTTCCACTGAGCAAAACGAATGAACTTGACATAGTCATCCTGGAGCCACTTTGGGTTTCTCTCACCTAATGGCTTTCCATCAGCTTTATAGTAGGTTTTGATTTCTTTTGAAATCCACTCTCCAACATTTGAGGAGTGCCCCGAATATGGAGGATTTCCCAAGATAACTAGAATGGGTTTTTGCTTCTTCACCCTGCCAGCGAGGTGCGATTCCTCAGCCAAAGAGGACATCCCAGGAAGAGCGGTTTGCTCCAGTTCTTCCATCTCCAAGGTATTAGTAAGATAGGACTTGAAGCGCTCATCCTCTTCAAGTTTGTAGCCTGATTCTTCTAATAGCAATGCCATCTTTAAATGTCCTATGGCATAGGGAGCCATCATCAACTCAAAGGCGTAGAAGTTCTTCAAGACATGTCCTTTAATAAAGCTCTCCTTTCCGCCTTCGCCATATTTGGCGGTAAATTCCTCTATTGCCAATTTGCTTGCCCCAGCAAGGAAGGTCAAAGTGCCAGCAGCAGGGTCAAGAACAGTCACGCCATTGGAGGCAAAACCCATGTCCTTTTGGAAGCTCTCTCTAAGGATGACATTTAAGGAACGAACGATATAGGAAACTACCGATTCAGGGGTGTAATAAACTCCTCTTCTTTCCCTCTCTTCAGGATTATACTCAGCCAGAAAAGTTTCGTAGAAATAGTAAACGGGATCTCTTCCTTTCCCTTCGTGATAAAACTTGCTTAGAATCTCATTAACATCAGCCACTGCTAGAACCTCAGAGATGTCATCTACAATCCACTCCATCGGTTTAGGCAATTCTTCCAGGGAAATGAACCTGAAAACATCTCGTAGGATACCAACGGTTCGAGGAATGCAATCGTAAGCAAGCTTGCGGTTGAAGCCATTTTCACAACGGGTGCGGGCAGCAAAAAGCCCGTAGGTAACGGTCTGAGCATAGAGATCAGCAAAACTCTCCTGGGTCAGCCCGGCGATGAGATATTTCTGAAATGCCTCATAAAATCCAAGGATAGGAGCTTTGCCCTCTTTCAATTCCTCTAGGACAACTTGGTCTTTTAAGAAACCAGTCCTTTTTGCCAATTCAATGGCTAAAGTCTCCGCTGTATAAACCTTGGGAAGGGAGAAGGAGAAAAACTTATCCAATAGATTGAGGAATTTATCCTTATTCTCCACAGGTGGAACTGCTCTTAATTCATGAATAATAAAAGGTCTAGCCAGCAAGACTTTATCAATCAGCCGTCCATTGCGATACAAGCGAAATTCAAGAAAGTTGGTTAGAATTAGATTAGGGAATATATGTCTATAGCGTTTTAGCTGCTCATTGTTCTCAATATAGTCAAGATTCTCTACGAACGGCTCTTTCGCCTCAATATAACCAACGATGTTTTGCTTCCCATCCCAAACTCTGAAGTCAGGGTTCCCTGCCTCAGTCTTCTTAGGCAATGTGGTGACATGGATATACTTTTTGTTGATAGAATTGGCGAAAGCCTTGAGAAGATCGGCTAGACTTGAGTAATAGCTTTCCTCTCGAGCATCGCCCGTCTGGGCAACCTCATATATTCTTTTAAGATATGCTTTCAGCATTTTTCTTATTTATACCTGCGCACTCGAATTTCTAGCTTATGCATATTATAATATCTGAGGCTGAAAAGCCATAAACAGCTTGATAGATGCTTAGCTCACGGCAAAGAGCTGGGATTCAATCAGACACCCCCTAGCTCCAAAGTGGGCGGGTAAAACGAAGGAAGTTAGTCAAAATATCGTGTCCTACTTTGGTGAGGATGGATTCGGGATGAAATTGGACTCCCTCCACTATATAATCTCGGTGTCTCACCCCCATTATTATGCCCTCAGGAGTTCTGGCAGTGACCTTGAGACAGACTGGAAGATTTTCAGCTTCGATAATTAGAGAGTGGTAGCGTGTTGCCGGAAAGGGATTGGGTAAGCCTTGGTAGATAGTTTGGCCGTCGTGCTGGATGAGGGAGGTCTTGCCGTGGACTGACGAGCTTCGGTCAATTCTGCTGCCGTAGGCGTAGCCAATGCATTGATGTCCTAAACATACTCCCAGTATGGGAATTTTCCCTCCAAAGTGCTGCACGACCTCATTGGAGATGCCGGCTTCCAGGGGTGTGCAGGGTCCTGGAGAGATAATGATATGACTGGGGACTAGCTCTTCGATTTGAGCTAAGGTAATCTGGTCATTGCGATAGACCACTGATTCCCAGCCCACCTCCCCCACGTATTGGGCGAGGTTGTAAACAAAGGAATCATAGTTGTCTATTATCAGTACCATTTTTAAGCTTGTTGCCAGGATAGAATAGTCCTGCTTCTTCCATTGTGGTTAATTTCTTAGTACTAAATTATGCCTCCACCTGGCCGTCATTGACAAATTTGTCTTTGGCGTTTATCCTATTCATCGTTGTCTCCTTACAAGCACCTGTCTGCTGGCACGGGCAGGCCTTTTTGGTGCAGATGTTATTTGCTGTATCATAGCTGAAAAGGGACATCTTGGCTAGGGCTTCAAAGACTATGTGATTCTTTATGCGTTATCTGGGTTTAAGAAAGGAAAAGCAGAAATAGGAATCAGGATAAAATCTGCCGAAGAAGCAACAGAGATTGCCCATTCTATTGAAGGGGAGAATCATGGAAAAGGTCATCATTTTCGACACTACCTTACGAGATGGTGAGCAAGCTGCGGGAGCGAGCTTGAACCTCCAGGAGAAGCTGGAAATAGCCAGGCAGTTGGATAAACTTGGCGTTGATGTCATTGAAGCTGGCTTTCCTGCCAGCTCGGTTGGTGATTTTGAGGCTGTTCGCCTTATTGCCCAGAAGCTTGAGCGTCCCACAATTTGCGCTCTGACCCTTGCCAATATTGAAGCCATAGACAGGACTTGGGAGGCGGTTAAAGAAGCTGAGCATCCCCGGATTCATGTTTTTCTTTCAGCCTCGGATATTCACCTTGCCCATCAACTTAAAAAGAGCCGGGATGAGGTGCTGAGGATGTCTCAAGAAATGGTGGCTCGAGCTAAGAATTATTTAGATGACGTTGAATTTTCACCGATGGATGCCAGTCGTGCTGACCCTGCTTACATCTACCAGATTCTGGAGGCAGTGATCAACGCTGGAGCAACCACGGTTAACATTCCCGATACCGTGGGCTATGCTACCCCCCAGGAATTTGGCGGTTTAATCCAGGGCATACTGGACAACGTGCCTAACATCAACAAGGCTGTGGTCAGTGTGCATTGTCATGATGACCTGGGGTTGGCTGTGGCTAATAGTCTCGAGGCAATAAGGGTAGGTGCGCGGCAGATTGAATGTACTATTAACGGCATCGGTGAGAGAGCTGGCAACGCTTCTCTAGAAGAGATTGTCATGGCTCTAAAAACCCGCCATGATTTCTTCAATCTCACCACCAATATTGATACGACTCAAATTTACCGGACAAGCCGTCTGGTTAGCGAGTTGACTGGTTTTCCCGTCCAGCCTAACAAAGCTATCATTGGGGCAAATGCCTTCCGCCATCAGTCAGGTATCCATCAAGATGGCGTGCTCAAAAAGTCTATCACTTACGAAATTATGGACCCCAAATCGGTGGGCATCCCCTCGAGTGCCTTAGTGCTGGGTAAGGTGAGTGGTAGACATGCTTTCAAGGAGAGACTATCCGAGCTTGGCTACACTTTAAGCGAAGAAGCCTTAAACCGTGCCTTTCGGGGCTTCAAGGAGTTAGCGGATAAGAAAAAGGAAATCACAGACCGGGATATTGAATCTCTGATAGCCGAGGAACTGCGCACTGTTACCGAAGTGTACCATCTTGACCATGTTGAAGTTTCCTGTGGTGACCATAGCCTCCCTACGGCAACAGTTAGGCTTATCGGTCCAGATGGGCAGAGTTTGGCCGACGCTGCTTTGGGCACGGGTCCTGTGGATGCCGTATATAAAGCTATCAACCGCATAGTTGGGATACCTAATAGACTCACGGAGTTCGCCGTTAAATCGGTTAGTGAGGGGATTGATGCCATCGGGGAAGTTTTGATACGGATAGAGAGCGAGGGTGTAACCTATACCGGCCGTGGTGCTTCCACTGATATCATTGTTGCCGGTGCCAAGGCGTACATGAATGCTCTAAATCGTTTGTTGGCGGCAAAAAGGAGGGGGTAGTAATGTATTTGCTCTCCGTTATAGCAACTGCAGTTATCGTAGATATTTTGCTGCTCCCCAAGATTCGGGGCGAAGCAATGTCAATGAGAACCACGGTTCAAGAATCTTAGAGGGCTTTCTCATAAAAGGATATTTAGCATGCTCAAAATTTTGCACACTGCTGATATTCACCTCGGGACGAAGTTCTCAGGTCTGGGGAATAAGGGCAATCTTCAACGAGAGCAACTGAGAGCTACATTCAAGAACGTGATGGCCACTGCTATAAATCAAGAGGCAAACATCGTTTTAATTGCGGGAGACCTGTTCGATGCTAACCAACAGCCACAACGAAATATAGATTTGGTAATAGAGCAATTTAATTTGCTCAAGGAGAATAATATTCCAGTCTGCCTTATCCCTGGCACGCATGATTCTCTTGATTCCTCGTCAATTTACAGGAAAGTTGACTTTGAAGGGAAATGCTCCAATCTAAAAATTTTTGCTGATGAAAATATATCCTACAAGGAGTATCCCGAGTTCAATTTAACAGTGTATGGGAAACCAAATCTAAGTAACAGGTCCTACCTAAGCCCACTGGAAGGGCTCAAGCCTTCGACCTCAAGTAAGTTTCATATCGCTATGGCTCACGGGGCGTTCTATATCCCAGGGAAGGCAGAAGAGGATGACCATGTCTTCAAGCTGGAGGAAGTTAAAGCCAGTGGCATGCACTATCTGGCGCTGGGGCACTGGCACCGAGTCTATAGCTGCTCAGAGAAGCCTCCAGCCTGGTATTCTGGCCCACCGGAGTGGATACCTGGCCAAAGAGAAAGAGGTGCTGTGCTTTTAGTTAGCCTCTCGGACTCCGGTGAGGTTAAGGTTGAACCCAAAATGCTGGGGCTCCGTGACTATGATGAAGTAGAGATAGACATGAATGAAATACAAGACCTGGCGAAGCTGAAAGCGAGAATCTCCGAGGGGGCAAATCAGAATTTGATAAGAAAATCCACTCTTAAGGGGCTTCGTGAGGCCGAACTCATAGTAAATCCTGAGGAATTGGAAACTGATGATTTGGGGGAGAAATTTTTCCACCTTAAGGTTAGTGATGAATCTCACGTGAAAGTGAAGGAAATTTCAGAAGCTACTTATGAAGGACAATTCATCAAGGCGAAGTTCATCAAATTAATGAACGAAAAGATTGCGAGCTCTGAAGGGAAGGAAAAGGAAATAGCGGAAAGTGCTCTTCAGTACGGCATACTCTTTCTGGATGGGAAGGAGGTCTAATAATGTGGCTAAAGAGGATCGAGCTCAAAAAATTCAAGCGGTTTCCTGATTTTCCAGCCCAGTTCAGCCCCGGGATAAATGTGGTTAAAGGTCCATTAAATGAAACGGGAAAGTCCACTCTGCTTCAGGGGATAGTCGCTGCCCTCTTTTACGATGTGAAGAGCGTCAAGAAAAAGGTTAAGGATTGCGTTTCATGGGGTTCGGATAGACAATATGAAACCCTTGTGGAATTTGAGGAGAAAGGGAAGACATATTCACTATACAAGGATTTTGAAAAAGGGGTTGTCAGCTTTATCGGGCACAATACCGGAGAAAAATTTGATACGTCCAAGAGAGTTTCGGGAAAGATGAAAGATCTCTTAGGGACTGACTCTGATGAATTTTTCTCCTTAACCTCCTGTATTTACCAAGACCAAGTAAAGGAAATATCAAGCGGCAAGAAGCAGATAAGTGATAACTTAGAGGAAGTGGTAACCGGGGGAAAAGAAGGCATCCTTGCCTCTCAAGCTATGAAGAAGCTAGATGACAAAATCTCTGAGATGAGGAAGGGATTGGATAGGCCAGCGAAAACCAATGGCAGCTTGGCATCCCTGACAAGACAATTGGAGAATCGTTTACGGGAATATACTGACATTGAAAACGAGGTCTCAAAAGTTGAGGCTCAAAAAATCGAGCTAGTGGAAGTGAACAAGCAACTGGCTCAGGTCAAGGGGCAATATGAAAATGCCAAGGCTTTGTTGGAGAAGAATGAACAGCGTGAAAAAGTCGAGGCATCTATAGAAAATCTCAAACAAAAATATAATGAGGTAGAAAAGCTGCTTGGCAAAATAAATATGCTGTTAGCGAAATCTGAGGAAGCAACGCGGGCACTTGGTTCTATTGAAGGATTAGAGGACGAACAATGCGTCTCGGAATTTAGACGAAGCTTGAATGCGATCCAAATTAGGCGTAAGGACATTGAGAATAGCCTAGACAAGCTACAAAGGGAGCTAACTGAAGCAGAGGAAAAGCTGAATAAAAGAAAATCCCTTAAATTTCTCAGTTTGAGAAGGAGCGTAGCCATTGCAGCAATAATATCCATAGGTGGCATAGTTGGAACTCTAATTGGTCCTCTTTACCTCCTGAGTTTAATAATTTTGGGCGTGGCTTTTCTTGCTGCAAGCATGCGGGCAACAAGTCTCCTAGCTCGAGATAGAACTAAAATTTCCGATTGGAAGGAGCGTATCCAAAGGATGAAGAAGGCTCTTGGTGAACATAGTGAAGAAGAAATGAAGACACTAGCTGAAGCTAAATGCAGCACAATTGACGACTATAATAAAAAGGAAGGGGATTTTAATTATTGGCTCAACGAGCAAAGGAACTTGCAAAATCAATTAGTGGGGATGTTGGCAGGTAGGACAGTCGAAGAGATGGAAGAGCAAAAAAGACAAATAACTATGGATTTAGCAGTTGAGCAGGCGAAACTTACTAAGGATTTGACAGCAACACGCCTGAGCCCGGAAGAATACATCGAACTAGAAAGGCAGGTTCAGAGTTTAGAGGAAACGCAAGCTAAGCTTGTAGACCGTAAAAAATACTGTGAGGCGGTCATTGAGCTAGCAAAAGAAAAGGGGGTTGATGCCGAAAAACAAATTAGGCTAAAAGAGGAACTGGAAAGCCTTGAGGAAGCTTTGAAACAAGAAGAGAAAAAGGTGAAAGTCTATGGATCAGCCAGGGAATTCATCTCTAGGGCGAGAGACGGGGCTCTTTCATCAGTTACCGATATTTTAAAGGAGGGAATCCAAGAATATTTTGAAATCTTCACAAGTGACAAATATAAGCAAGTGGAGATCAGTAAAGATGACAAGGGTAATTTGGAGTTCCGGGTGTATTCAGACGAGAAAGGGGACTGGGCTAAGCCCGAGGAGTTAAGTGGAGGTGTGATTGATGAGTTCTATCTGGCATGTCGGCTTGCCTTGGTAAAGTTAATATTTGGTGATAAGAAGCCGCCTTTGATATTGGATGACCCCTTTGTTAATTTTGACTCTGTTCGTCTGGCTAACACGCTAAACTTTTTCAAAACGCTGGCCTCGGATTATCAAATCATCATATTCACGCTGGGCGATTTATATGATAAGGTAGCTGATAATATTATTTCGTTAGGTGAAAAGGAGAGGTCTTTGTGATGAACTTAGCACTCATCATAACAGGCATGGTTTCTATGATAGGCAGCAAAGAATGAGAGGTAAATAGTATGGAATTTGATGTAGCGGTTTTGCCCGGCGACGGTGTTGGCCCTGAGGTAATAACCCAGGCGCTAAAGGTTTTGCAGACAGTGGGTGAGAAATTCGGGCATAGCTTTCACCTCCATGATGGTCTCATAGGTGGCGTTGCTATAGACGCCCGGAGCACAGCCCTCAGTGATGAGACCTTGAAGATGTGTAAACAATGTGATGCAGTGCTGCTCGGCGCAGTTGGCGGTTCTAAGTGGGATGACCCCCAAGCCAAAATCCACCCTGAAGACGGACTTCTGGCTTTGCGCAAAGGGCTGGGGCTGTTTGCTAATTTGCGCCCCGTGAAAGTTTTCCCTATGCTGGTGGATTCTACTAACCTCAAGCCGGAGGTGGTTAAGGGGGTTGACTTAATAGTGGTTAGAGAGCTCACAGGCGGACTTTACTTTGGTCAGCCCAAGAAACAGTGGCGAACTCCGGAGGGAAGGCAGGCCGTTGACACCCTGGCTTATTCCGAGATGGAAATTGAGCGCATATTAAGGGTTGGCTTTGAGTTAGCCCAAAACCGCCGTAAGAAGCTAACTTCAGTGGACAAAGCCAATGTTCTCCAGTCATCTCGATTATGGCGGCAGATTGCTATAGAAATTTCCGCCGATTATTCCGATGTTGAGCTTCAGCACATGCTGGTTGATGCCTGTGCTATGAGGTTTATTCAGCGTCCTGCTGAGTTGGATGTCTTGGTCACCGAAAACATGTTTGGTGATATTCTCACCGACGAGGCTTCGATGCTGGCTGGTTCCATGGGCATGCTTCCCTCAGCCAGTCTGGCGGGAATTCCCAAGGGAAAAACCCTCGGCATGTACGAGCCGATTCATGGCAGCGCTCCCAGACGAGCGGGGCAAAATCTGGCTAACCCTATTGCCACTATCTTGAGTGCGGCTATGATGCTTCGCTATTCCTTTGCCATGGAAACCGAAGCCATGGCTGTAGAAAACACTGTCCTTGCCGTCCTGGAGCAAGATTATAGGACTTACGATATAATGTCAGAGGGCAAGGTTCGGGTGGGAACGAAAGAGATGGGTGATTTGATTGCTCAAAAAGTGAAAGGTTGAGAGAAATTTTCATGTCAACGGTACAACTTTATGATACTACTCTGAGGGATGGTGCCCAACAGGAAAGGATTTCCTTTTCTGTTGAGGACAAGTTGAAGATTGTTCAGAAGCTAGACGAGCTGGACATTGACTTCGTCGAGGGTGGCTGGCCTGGCTCTAATCCCAAGGATACTGAATTCTTCGCTAAAGCACGGAATTTGAACTTGGCACATTCTACCCTGGTTGCCTTTGGCAGCACCAGACACGTAGGTTGCCGGGCGGAAGAAGACCGTAATCTCGAGGCTCTACTTAAGGCTAAAACCCGTGTGGTCACTCTCGTAGGAAAAGCCTGGGATAAGCAGGTAACCCAGGTTCTGGAGACAACACTGGAAGAAAACCTCAACATGATTACGGATTCCATAAGCTATCTCAGGGCAAAAGGGCTAAGGGTTTTCTTCGACGCCGAGCACTTTTTTGATGGATATAAAGGTAATCCTGAATATGCTTTGCAGGCGGTGGCGACAGCGGCTAAGGCCGGTGCGGAATGCGTAGTTCTTTGCGATACCAATGGCGGTATCCTTCCACAACAGATAGTGGAGGCTATTAAAGCTGTTCAAAAGGCAAGCCCTGTTCCTTTGGGCATTCACACTCATAATGATGCCGAGCTTGCCGTAGCTAACTCCCTGGCTGCTGTGAAAGCGGGGGTTATTCAGGTTCAAGGTACCATGAATGGCTATGGCGAGCGCTGTGGCAATGCCAATCTCTGTTCTATCATACCAACTTTGAAACTTAAGATGGGCATTGACTGTGTTACTGACAAGCAGCTAGGCAAGCTCAGCGATGTCTCTCGCTATATATCAGAACTGGCTAACATGCCTCATTATGGCCGGCTTCCCTATGTGGGTGATGGTGCCTTCACCCATAAGGGTGGGATTCACGTATCAGGCTTAATGAAATGGGAAGATAGCTACCAGCACATAAATCCGAATTTAGTGGGCAACCACCCTCGCGTTGTCATTTCTGAGCTAGCAGGGAAGGGAAGTATTATCTTTAAAGCTAAGGAGCGTGGACTACCTATCCCTGAAGGCAAGAAAATCGAGGAGGTGCTGAAGCAAATTAAGCTATTAGAAAACCAGGGTTTTCAATACGATGTTGCCGAGGCGTCCTTCGACCTCTTGCTCCGTAGGGCTCAGCCGGACTATCAGCCACCTTTTGAGCTGGTTGACTTTATGATTGTGGTGGAGAAACGCCGCCGCCCGCCTACCAGAGGAAATCAAGAAGAGCCGTTATCCGAGGCCACTATCAAGGTCAAGGTGGATAACAAGGTAGTGCATACGGCTGCTGAGGGCGATGGCCCGGTCAATGCCCTCGACCAGGCTCTGCGTAAAGCTCTCCTCCAATTCTATCCTGACTTGTCTGCTATTAGGCTTATTGATTATAAGGTACGTATTCTGGAAGAAACCGCAGGCACGGCAGCCCAGGTCAGGGTGCTGATTGAATCCAGCGACGGCAGAGAAAACTGGCGGACAGTAGGCAGCTCCACTAACATCATCGAAGCTAGCTGGCTGGCCCTGGCCGACAGCATCGAGTACTGGCTGATAAAGCAGGCTGGCAAGGCATAAGGGCTGACTTCGGTTACAACAAGCTAAATAAGCAGCCCATTGGATTTGATTTCGAAAGCGGGGCTATAGCTGATTGAAAGATTGGCCCAGAAGAAGTATATCCGAATTCATTTCGGATATACGGAGTTATATGAAATTGGCCTCACAGGAGGTGAGTAGATAGCTTCTCCTATTGCCGAATCTTGGATATACGCTACTATGCTCGTTAAGAACGAATGGGGTGAGGGAGGCACCGGGTTTTTAGTATTCCGAGCAATAGATGATAAAAGTGGCCGAATCTTCCTTGCAACAAACAAGCACGTGCTTCACAAGAAAGCCGAGATGAGACAAAGTGCAACTCGACTCATTTTGTATTTCAATGTCAAGGATAGGGATGGTTCTATCACCGGGCAGACCGCAGAGCTTCCGCTAAACCTTGATGATGGCTCCAAGCGCTGGCGTGAGCATCCTGAAAAGGACGTGGATGTTCTGGCCTTCGATGTCACACCGCTACTTGTGAAGTATCCACAGATTGAAAAGCGATGGGCTGACTATGCTCTTTTCGCTGACCCCGCGAAGTTGGAAGAACTCGACATCACAATTGGCGAAGAAGTGTTGGTTATCGGTTATCCTTTGGGGTTACGACATGCCAAGACTAATTTTCCCCTTGTTAGAGGGGGGATTATTGCAACGCGCATAGGTGAAAATCTTGAAGATGAGTACAAAGAAGAGGATGGAACTATACGGAAGCGATTGTTGCGGGGTTTCCTCATTGATGGGGCAGTTATTCCAGGTTCTAGTGGGAGTCCTGTCGTATTAAAACCAATTCCAGCACGCTTCACTAGACAAGGGATTATGTTAGGTTCCCCGCCTCCGCCCATTCTCTTAGGTATTGTGGCAGAAACAAGGTATGCACCTGTTCGGACGCCAGGCGGATACATCCCATCCTTTGCAGGATTAGGTCTTGCCTTTGATGCAAAAACGGTGGGAGAGACAATTGAATTGTTTTTTCCAGTATAGATTCGGCCAACTTCGTATAACACGGGCTTTGAGGCTCACTGTGTTCGCCCAAATGCTTCGCACTTCGCAAAGCCCGAAATCGTTATACGCAATCGTGAGCAAAAGGCTTAGAAGGAGGTGCAATAGTAATGAGCGAAGAAGAAATTGCACAATATAACCAGTGCTCTGAAGATTGGCGGCACTATGACAATGCAATCTGGCAAATGCCAACTGTTGCAATAACCATAGCTTCCGCAATTCTGGCAGTCGCCTACCAGTATGTTCAAGAGTTACTACCAAGAACTGTAATCCTTTTTTTCGGTGGTTTGATATTGTTGAGTATTACCGTGGAGTTGATAAAGCACAGACTGTTCCACGATCAAAGGACAGAATTCTTGTCAGAAACTGAGAAGGACTGGGTAGCTTCGAACAGGGTAAAGAGAATAATTAAGAGGAAGACAACAGAAATCCAGCAACTTCCATGGTATAGGAAAGTAAGGGGATACAAGTGGCTGTTAATTACCATGATTATTTCGACATTATTTTTGTTTGGATTATCTTTTTATAATTTACATTTGATGTTGAAATAAAGGGATGTTGGGGAGAATGGAGAGGAGACCATCATGGATAAACCAATGTCCAATTTTGATTTTCAATTCATGTCTTTGGGCTTCAAATTTCGCGATTTTATAGTTGTTTCATTGAGTGAAGGTGTTAGTCTCCTCAGACTAAGGTCTAGCACCTCGCCTTTAGCCAGTCCAGAACAAAAGCCATTGCTGCCTTTTCCAGGCGCATTTTGTGCTTGGCACCAGGCATTATTTTTAACTCTTTGGGCTCTTTAGCTTTCTGGTAGAGCTTATGTGCATGCTCCAGGGGTATTAATTCGTCGGCATCTCCATGAACCAAAAGCAAAGGGCGGGGGGAAATTCTATCGATCCACTTGATTGGAGTTACGGTCTCAAATCCTCTTTCCCATTCCTCCATTGAGGGTGGAAAATCTTTATCTCTGATTGCCCCGATTTGGCGAAACTGTTGGATGGTGTCCGGAGTCGTTTCTTTTTGAGTGAGAGAGCGGAAATCCGCAGGGCAGGCACAGGTCGCCACCAAAGATACCCTAGGGTCATGGGCGGCGGTATAAACGGAAACCGCTGCCCCTCCGCTGAATCCCAGCAAGCAGAAACGGGCTTTATCCACTTCCTTCTGGTGGTAAAGGAAATCAAGAGCAGCCTGTAAATCTCGACTCCAGCCCAGGATGTCCAGGTTACCTTCGCTTCTTCCCGTTCCCCGGAAGTTAAAGATTAAGGTGATGAAGCCGGCATGGCAGAAGCGCTGTGCCAGTAGTGTATAGCCCCTGTCGGTGGGGTCGGGAGGAACAGCGGGAATGCCATGGCAGATGCACAAGGTGGGATGACCCTTGTCCCTTGACGGAACATGAAGCTCGCCGGCAAGCTCGAGTCCATCGGCTTTCAAGCGAATTTCCTTTACTTCCATGCTTTTTAAGGGTCAAAAATAATAGATTCGCCTTCTTCTCCTAAGAATGAGGCCTGCTATGAGCCCCAGCAATAAACCGCCCAGGTGGGCTTGCCAGGCTATCTTGGGAAGGAAAGAAAATAGGAAGAGGATTAGGATTGCTACCCAGAGTGGTATGGGGACAGGGATGAAAAATATAAAGACTGGCACTCTGGGGACCATTACTGCCAGCGCTCCACCAATGGCGAAAACAGCTCCAGAGGCCCCTATCCCTGTTGAAAATGGGTTAGCGAGAAGGGCGAAGAGAATATTCCCCGCCAACCCGCCGAGAAAAAATACTGCCAGGAAACTTTTCTCTCCCGTTGCCCGGATGAAGAAGCTTCCCAGAAAATACAGGCTTATCATATTGAATAGTATGTGCCAAACGCTGCCGTGGACAAACATGCTGCTTATGATGGTCCAGGGTTGCTGCGAGAGCTCGTCTGGTGTCAAGCCAAGAAAGTCGACAACTTCATTGATGGGCTCCCCACCAATCACTAACTCGATTATGAAGATTACGACATTTAGAGCTATTAAAAACCACAGGACATTTAAATTGACAGCGCGATAAGTTCGCATTGCGCAATTATAGATTAAATCTGGCTTCTGGTTCAACAGGCCGCCTCAGCGAGAGCGTTTAGCAATGTCATTGTGAGGAGTCCCGATACATAGGGACGACGAAGAATCTGAGGGATTCTTTGTGGAACCTGTCCTGGGCAGCCTGAGATTCTTTGCCCCGACATGTCGGGGCAAAGAATGACAAAAGGGTGTTATCAAACAATCTTTGCTTCGGGGCACTGACAGGTTATGATGTCAGGTTATGATGTGATGTATTGTAATATACAGCGCGGCAAGTTTATAATAGAGAAGATATTCAGCTAACAAGATATTTGCCTTGCCGGAATTTTAAGTGAACGAGCAAAATTCAGGACAGAAACGAAGGCTTCCCCCAGCAGCTATAGTGGGCATAATCATAGCAGTCCTCTGTGGCATCTCGCTGTATATACGCATATACCTGCCTTATGACCATATTTTCGTCGATGGTTTGGTCTGGTTCCGGGAGACTGATGCCTATTATTACGTGCGTCATATAGAGAATATGGTTCAGAACTTTCCCCGCTTCAATTCCTTTGACCCCTATGTGCTCTACCCCGATGGTGGGACTGGACTTACCCGGCCATTCTTTGCCTGGCTCGTCGCTGGCATTACCCTGCTTGTCAGCCGGGGAGCACCGACGCAGCATACCATCGAGGTGGTGGGTGCTTACATGCCTGCTATTCTGGGCACTCTGACGCTTATCCCGGTATACTTTATAGGCAAGAAACTGTTTAACCGCTGGGTGGGTGTAATAGCAGCCGCCCTGGTTGTCATCTTGCCTGGCGAATTTCTGCATCGTTCCCTGCTTGGCTTTACCGACCACCATGTAGCTGAGACTTTGTTCAGCACCGTGTGCATACTATTTCTAATAATGGCCATTAAGCGAGCTCGAGAAAGAGAGATTTCCTTCGGCCACCTTATAAGTAGAGACTGGTCAAAAATAACCAAACCTCTCGTCTATACCCTGCTCGCTGGCGTTTTCCTGGGTATTTACCTCCTTACCTGGACAGGTGGGCTGCTGTTCGTCTTCATTATATTTGCTTACCTGGTGATTCAGTTCATCGTGGACCACTTAAGGCATAAATCGAGCGACTATCTATGTATTGTGGGCACTCCTCTTTTCCTTATTGCTTTCCTTATTCTTCTCCCCATATTGGGCAATAGCAGCCTGGATACTATTTCTCGTGTATCTCTGCCAATTGCCATAGTGGTACCCATAGTCTTAAGCGTTATTTCACGACTCATGGCAGGCAGGGCCTGGAAGCCTGTTTACTATCCCTTGACCTTGCTGGGACTGGCTGGAATCGGGCTTGCTGTTTTGCATGCCATCAATCCCTCTTTGTTTCAGTCCATGCTCGACAAATTTGGCATCTTCACTACGGGTGGCGCTATGTTGACTGTTCTGGAGGCGCAACCCCTTCTTTTACCCGGCGGAGTGTTCACCCTGCGGATAGCCTGGGCCAACTTCACCACCTCCTTTTTCATCTCATTTGTTTCCTTTGGCATGCTTATTTACGTCGCTATTAAGGAAAAAAGTGCCGACAAAACCTTGTTCCTGGTATGGAGCATAATAATGTTGATGGCGGTCCTGGGGCAACGCCGCTTCGGTTACTACTATGCCGTAAATGCTGCCTTGCTCACAGGGTATTTCTCCTGGAAAATGCTGGACATTGCTGGCCTACGCAAATTGCTGGCCAAGTCTCGGGAAGTAGTGGGGGCGGTTAAGAAGGTTAAGAAATTTAAGAAAAGGGAAAAGA
>JAUWQP010000090.1 GCA_030611015.1 Chloroflexota bacterium
TGGTCACACACCTTCAATGTCGACAGGCCGGATTCCACCGTCTCTATAGACTTCCGCGGTTACTCGTATCCGCAATATTATATCAGCTGTCCAGGTGACGACACATCTTCTTGCCGCTTCTGGCCATACTACTGGGGGAGCAGTCAGGCTAAGGCAACCATTAAGATAAGTTATCCCGAGGAAGTGACCAAATCCAGGACGGTTACCAAATACAGAGATGTGATTAAATACCGCGAAGTTCCGACTCAAGTACTTAAGGAAAGGACAGTAACCGAATATGTGAAAATGTCAATCTGGGGCTATTTGTTTAAGTAACCAAAACGCACTAAACAACCCACTAGTTTGAATCCCACGCCCACCAACCGACCTTTGAAGGCTGACTTTTAGTCAGCCTTCTTCCTATCCGAAACTGCTAAACAAATGCTTTCTATTATAAAGTCCAAAATACTTGACAAATTCTAGATTCTATGCTAGACTTTATATTAGCTTTAGCATAGGAGGCAAGAATGGACCAACAAAAATTACAGGAATGGAAACAAATTCTGGTGCGAGAGATCGAAGGCTTGCAAGCACAGCTAGCCCCCATAGAAACAGAGCTAAAAGTAAAGAACGAAAAGCTAGCAGCAATTGACAGGTTGCTTAACCTAGAGATGCACCCCATCGAAACAATTTCTACCCCTACAAATAGCTCAACCGCTGTTACCAAAAACAGGAGGAGAATTGCTGATATAGCTTATGACGTGCTAAAAGATGCTGGAATTCCTATGTATTATAAGGACTTATGTGCGGCAATTACGCAAGCTGGGTTTGAAATTCGAGGGCAGGATCCGGCAACAAACCTGATAGCTCATATCAGCATCGACCCACGCTTCAAACGTGTAAAGCGGGGTACCTACGCTCTGAAAGGGTGGAAGATGACTCGAACTCGAAAACGGGTCATTGGCCAAAAAAGTCGAGGGGGAGGAAAACAGGGATAAAAAATGGACACAAAATCAGAAGCAGTGAAGGCACGCTTACTAAAGCTCGTTTCAGCATCCTCTGAAGTCGAAGTTAAACAGATTATCGAGGGCGATGCCATATTAAACAACCAGCAAAACTGGAGACCTTATGGCGGTTACTATGGGAATTTTGATACTATCTACAACCAGCAGGAAAATTCTGCCAATTCTCTTGCAGAAAAACCCATTAACTCTATCGACCACTTACTTCTAAAAGAGTGCAAACTAAGGAGTATTGATCCAGAGGCGGATGAAGCACCGAAGTCAATGCAGGAAGCGGTGGAATTATTCTTCGGAATTAAGAAGGGTGACTTTTCCGAAGTTGGACAGAGGAAGAGGAGGGAGCTGGCAAGCAATATCATGATAATCGCTGAAGGTGCGAGGGAACGCCCCAACATGGTAGTTGCCAACACTGGAGAGGGACAACACCCAAGCAACTTCGAAAATACATTTGTTTCTCTCCACAGAGGCAATAAGGATAAGATTCGCTTTGTTCAGGGAAAATATAACATGGGTGGAACAGGAGTATTGGCCTTCTGTGGAGAATATCATTATCAATTGATTCTTTCTAGGAAAACGCAAGAATTACTTCACCATAATCAAGATGACAGGTGGGGATTCAGTCTGATTAGACTCCATATCGTGACTGGCCCGTCGCCATATTAAGAACTCATGGTTTGAATACTGCGTCGGTGAGAATGGGGGAATACTATCGTTCCCTGGAGAGCCTCTCGATATACTTCCAAACCATGAAAACTTTGAGAGCGGGACGTACATAAAGATGTTCAACTACGATCTGCCTGACTCTTCGATAATCGGATTTGGCTTGTGGCGAGAGCTAAACAGGCTTCTATACGCCCCTGCGCTGCCCCTCATGTTATATGAAGCAAGGGATTACAAGGGGCACAGCCCGTTTAAGTTGATGTTGGGAAATAAGATGCGAGTTATGGTCGATGACCGAGACAGCGTTGACCAACCGTTAACTATCACCGCTGAACTAGGCAAATTTGGTAGAAGAAATATTGAGGTTACCCTCTTCAAAGAAGGGACTAGCAAAAGCGAATTTACTAACCAAGATAACGCCATATTTTTCACCATCAATGGGCAAACGCATGCTACGATTGGTCGCTCCTTCCTAAGAACCAAAGCCAGACTCTATTATCTAGCTGACTACTTATTAGTGCATATCGACTGTACTGATGTGCAGACTAATGTCCGAGAGCAGACCTTTATGCCCGACAGAGAACGCATGAGGCGAGGCCAAATTTTTAGGGAAGTCGAGGAGATACTGGCAGATGAGCTAGGAAAGCACGAAGGACTTCAGAAATTAAACCGATTTCGCAGGGACCAACAGGTCATAAAGAATCCGAAGGACACTGCGTTTCTCGAAGGTGTAGTATCGAATTTGATAAAGAATAATCGTTCCCTCATAGATTACCTCGGACTGGGAGGTGGAGTTAAAGACGTAAAAGAACCCGGCCAAACGACAATTGATAAATACGAAGGTAAAAGATTTCCCACATATCTAAAAATCTTGTCCTATAACTCAAAAGACAAGCTTTATAGGAAGCAAATACCCATAAATTCTTATGCACGGCTAAAGCTAGAAACTGACGCAATAAATGACTATTTTGACCGAGCATCGGAGATTGGCAAACTAAAAATGCGCCCAGATATTATGAGTTCTTTCCATCTGTGGAATGGGATAATAACAATTAAGCTTGTGCCTCCTGAGAATGCAAAAGTTGGTGAAATTCAAGAAGTTACGATTGAATTAACCCGACCATATGAGGATTCCCTTTTTGTGGAATTCGAAGTTGAATATACTCTACAAATACAACCCGATGTAAGCCCACACGGAAGAAAAGACAAAGACAAGGTGCAAGCCTACAAGCTGCCTGAGACAACCTTAGTATATGAAGAAAAGAAAGATGGGTGTGGCTCTTGGGCAGAACATGGTTGGACAGGAGAAGATATTGGTGAAGTCGCGCCAAGCGGAGAAACTAACGGTGATGGGAAAAACCTGGATGTCTTTATCAATATGGATGCTGATGTGCTCCGCGGCTATCTTCGTCGCCAGCAAGTGTCGGCAAAACAGCAAGTGCTGATAGAAAGGTCGTGGGAAACATCAATTTTCCTAAATTCACTAATCCTATATAACGACTTATCTAAATTAGAAAAGGAGGGAATGCTCCCAGGCATCATGAAAAGCATCTCCAAAATAACCCTTGACTTAATGTATAACGAGTCTCTGTTAAAGGAGCTTGAAGAAGATTAGATTTTAGCTGTAAAGAGGAACTATGAACTTACTTCAAATAATCTGTGTATTGACAGCTTTCCTCAAATTACGATAGGATAAGCGTAAGATGAAAAAGGAATTGATGGAAATCTTAGCTTGCCCGGTGTGTAAAGGTCCGCTTAAGCTCGGCACAACTGAAGAGAAAGAAGATGAGATAATCACTGGCTCTCTCTTTTGCCCAAAATGTGACCATACCTACCTAATTACGGACAGCATCCCCAATCTGCTGCCGCCAAACCTTGAAAGCTAAACCGACTTATTCAGGACTATAAGTTACACAGGTTTGAGGGGATTCCCAGACTTCAATGCTCAAGAGCGATACTTCGTCAGAAAAGCGTGGCTTAAGCTGGTCATAAATAGTCGCAGCAATATTTTCCGATGAGGGGTTGATTTTATCAAAAGGCGATACATCGTTGAGGCATGTGTGATCAAACTGCGCAATGACTTCACCAAGATGACGTTTTAAATCCACAAAATCATAAGCCAGGCCAATCTCATTGAGTTTCACAGCCTTCAAGCTAACCACCACTTTGAAGCAGTGCCCGTGCAGATTCTCGCATTTACCATGATAATCGCGAAGATAATGAGCCGCATCGAAATGCCCTTCAACAGATACCTGATACATTTTGCCTCCTATTCACAAATTCCTCAGCTTCAGCCCACTTGCAAACGCCAGACACAATCCCCAGCTTATTTAACAACTCTCTAACAGTCCTGCCGTTCTCCGGGTGAATCAGTCCAGGAGCAATTTCAGCCAGCGGAACAAGAACGAAAGCTCGCTCAGCCAGGTGAGGATGAGGAATAGTCAATTCCCGACTGCTAACAACCTCGTCACCATAGAAAAGAATATCTATATCAATAAGCCTGGGAGCGTTGTGGAAACCAGGTATTCTGCCCAGTTTAGCTTCGATTCCCTTGGCTAAACCAAGAAGCTGTTCTGTGCTCAGCTTAGTAGATATACGGCACACAGCGTTGAGAAAAAGGGGCTGCTGCTTATAGCCTACAGGCTCAGTCTCATAAATGGAGGAAAGCTGCTCCACCGCTACCTGTTGTGACACCAATTCCAAGGCCTGAACCAAATTCTGCTTCCTGTCTCCCAGATTAGAGCCAAGGCCAAGATAGGCAATTGCCACTGCTAACTTCCCCCACCTCGAACAATAGCATCGCTCATTCGGCAAACACGCACCATTTCCCGGACATCATGCACCCGAACTATATCCGCACCCCTGGCAATGCCAATGGCAATGCTGGCCGCCGTCCCCTCCAGACGCTGCTCCGCAGGCAAATCCAGTACCAGGCCAATCATTGATTTACGCGAGGTGCCAAGTAGAATAGGCCTGCCTAAGACTTTAATCTCATCCAGCCGACGTACAATTTCGAGATTTTGCTCCAGAGTCTTGCCAAAACCAACGCCAGGATCAACGATTATATTCTCCCAGGCAATGCCTGCATCCAATGCCAAATCTATAGACCTCATAAGGTCGGAAAGAACCGCTGGCATAATGTTGCGACAAGGCTTATTCCGTTGATTGCTCATCAGGATTATGGGCACACCTCTTTTCGCTGCCAGCTCAGCCAATCTTGGTTCCTGCTTCAACCCCCAGATATCATTTATCATCTGAGCACCCGCATCCAACGCTTGACGGGCTACCTCAAGCTTATAAGCATCAACGCTCAAGGGCAATGTTATCTCACCAGCTAACCGCTCAAGCACCGGTATCACCCGATGCAGCTCCTCGTCGACCGATATCGGAGCCGAGGCCGGACGTGTAGACTCACCGCCAACATCAATTATATCAACACCCTCGGCAACGAAGCGCTGCGCTTGAGCCGAAGCTGCATCAACACCAGCTAGGCCATCACCGGAAAAAGAATCAGGAGAAACATTAATAATCCCCATGACATAGGTCCGCTCACCCCAGTGGAAAGCTGTTTTACCACACCGGGTAACGCCGATGGAAGAACCACCCCTGGCCTGCCGCCACTTTAGCAAGGAAGCTTTGCTCAGCCTATTAACCATCAGATACTCATTTTACCACGCCAATCACCCTCTGTGATAGCTCATTGCTCTAGTCCAGATAGATGGTGGACACTTGACAGGAGATGAACTGTAAATCCTAAATCCTAATCTCTAAACTCTAAACAAATTGAAATTGCTTCGCCTCCCCTTCGCTACGCTCAGGGCTTCGGCTCGCAATGATAGCATGGGGTTTCCGAGATTTCATTGCGGAGTTTACTCTGAGCCAGATTCTTCGGTCGCTTCACTCCCTCAGAATGACAGAAGGCAAAGAGCTCACAATGACATTCCTCGCGCTACGTGATACCTGCCATTACGAGCCGCAGGCGAAGCAAACTAGCCTCGCCCGAACTCCACCCCAGGCGACCTTAAAAGGTCACACTACTTTTCCAAATGGCGAATGTCAAAAACTCAAAACAATGAGCTTGGGTATCTGGATTTAGGCATAGCTTAGGGGCTGGTGCCTGGAATTTCCCTTTCGGGGGCGAGTACACTTTCTAGCCAATACATATAGAGATATGTTAAACTATTGGCCAAAGCGGAAACAAACTAAGCTACATATAACGCAGGCTGGCCTGGTGAAAAGATAAAGTGGGAATCGAAGAAAAGATTACTGAATTAAACAAGTTAAGAGAGCAATCCGCAGCCGGCGGCGGAGCCAAGCGCATTGAAGCCCAACACAATCGGGGAAAACTTACCGCCAGGGAGCGAATCGAGCTTCTCTTCGACCCCGGCAGTTTCGAAGAGCTAGAGCCTTTTGCTCTCCACCAGTGCACTGATTTCGGGATGGAAAAGCAGAAATTTCCTGGTGATGCTGTAGTCACCGGCTATGGCAAAATCAATGGACGGCATACCTTCGTATTCTCCCAGGACTTCACCGTTTTTGGCGGCTCGGTATCAAAAATAGCCGCAGAGAAAATCTGCAAGGTCTACGACCTGGCAGCTAAAAATGGCGCTCCCATCATCGGCCTGCTCGACTCAGGAGGCGCTCGCATCCAGGAAGGAGCAGATAGCGTGGTAGGCGAAGGCGATATTTTCATGCGTAACACCATCTGCTCAGGCGTCATTCCTCAGATTTCGGTGATTATGGGACCCTGTGCTGGAGGGGCTGTTTTTTCACCAGCCATAACTGACTTCATATTCATGGTAAAAGGCACAGGACAAATGTACTGCACCGGGCCAGAAGTAATCAAATCAGTGACCGGCGAAGAAGTCAGCCTGGAAGAACTGGGGGGTGCTATCACGCATGCTACAAAAAGCGGCAACTGCCACTTTATCACCAATAACGAGCAGCAATGTCTCGAGGCAGTGCGCCGATTGCTGAGCTTCTTGCCTCAAAACAACATGGAAGAGCCACCCTTTATAGATACTGGCGACAACTCCAACCGCATGGACGAGGAACTCCTTTATATTGTCCCTGATGACCCAGCTAAAATCTATGATGTGAAACAGGCCATCATCAGAATTGCGGATAATGGCGACTTCATGGAGGTACATGAAAATTTCGCCCCCAATCTCACCGTTGGTTTTGCCCGATTAGGTGGACAGAGCATCGGAATTGTAGCCCATCAACCATCACACTACGCCGGCGCAGTTGATGTTGATGCCTCTGACAAAGGCGCCAGATTCATCCGCTTTTGTGACTGCTTCAACATCCCCCTGATTACTTTCATTGATACCCCAGGATATATGCCTGGCACCGAACAGGAATATAAAGGCATCGGCAGGCATGGCGCCAAACTTCTCTATGCTTATGCTGAGGCCACTGTACCCAAAATAAGCATCACCACCCGTAAATCCTATGGAGCCTTTGTGGCTATGAGTGGTACAAACCTGGGTGGCGATATCAACTATGCATGGCCAACGGCTGAGATTGCCGTAATGGGACCAGATGGAGCCGTGAACATCATCTTTAAGGATGTCATCAGTAAATCTGAAAATCCCGAACAGACACGGCAAAGGTTGGTGGCTGATTATAAGAACAAATTCGCCAATCCCTATATAGCTGCCGGCAAGGGTTATCTTGATGATGTCATCGACCCCCGAAGCACACGCCCCAAACTGATTAAAGCGTTGGAAATTCTCCGCAACAAAGTCGACACCAAACCGGCCAAAAAACATGGCAATATCCCTCTATAGAGCAAGGATTACAGAATGAACAAAATCCTAATGGCAGCCATAACAGGAGCAATCAGTGCTTATGTTCAACAAGAAGAGATAACCAGAGCATATGCCGCTATAACCACACCTCATGCCAAAACGAGCCCGTGGCGACTTTTCGGGCATCAGGAATTAGTCAGGGCCAGAGCCAACTGGCAAATAAAAAAGAGCCACCACACAACTAAGTAAAGGAGCACACGACATGAGCTTAACTTCAGAAGAAAGAAATCCAGTAAAAATCACTGACCTTACTTTCCGAGACGGCCACCAATGCCTGTTCGCTACCCGCGTGCGAACCACCGACCTTGAGGCTATTGCCTCAGAGATGAACAAGGCAGGATTCTGGTCCATGGAGGTCT
>JAUWQP010000006.1 GCA_030611015.1 Chloroflexota bacterium
TTGGCTGGCGTGGGGGCGTGTCTTCCCCCCCCCCACCGTGCTGCGGGTTTGCCCCCCCCCCGACTCGGGGGGGGGGGCCACGACGAAGCAATCTAGAAAAGGGATGTCTGGGCTGCGAAGCGGCTAGGGATGGACGTTGCCCCCATTTCCTGATATATTTAGATTTCATGTTTGAGTTAATCCTTTCAGGCGGTGTCAGTTCAGCTTCGGGATTCCTGGCTGGGGCGGTGCACGCTGGAATAAAAAGTACAGATGAGCTTGATTTAGCTATTCTTTGCTCCGAAGTGCTCTGCACGGCTGCCGGCGTTTTCACTACCAACCAAATTAAATCAGCTCCAATTATTTTATCCCGAAGACATATAGCAAAAGGGCAGGCACAGGCAGTAGTGGTAAATTCCGGCTGCGCCAATGCCTGCACGGGCGGACAAGGGCTGGCAGACGCCTTGGAAATGGCGAACCTGGCGGCAGTCAGACTAGGCTTAAGCCCGGAACACATTCTGGTAGCCAGTACCGGCGTGATTGGTGTGCCACTGCCCATGGACAAAATCAAGACTGGAATTCTTGAGATAAAGCCAACCAGGGGAGGAGGTCAAGATTTTTGCCGGGCAATGATGACCACTGATACCAGACCAAAAGAAATAGCCGTCCAGGTAGATGCAGGAGGAGCTAAGTTCACTATTGGTGGAGCGGCTAAAGGAGCAGGCATGATTCATCCCAACATGGCTACCATGCTTTGTTTTATCACCAGCGACGCTGCGGTGAGTGCTGAGTTCCTGCCAGTAGCATTACAAAAGGCGATAGACTGTTCTTTCAACATGATAAGTATTGATGGAGACACCAGCCCCAGCGATTGTGCATTCCTATTAGCCAATGGCTTGGCTGGTAACGAACCTATTGGCTTTGACAATGGCGACGCTTTCCAGGAAGCCTTAAATGCAGTTTGCACGCATCTGGCTAAGTCCATAGCCCGGGATGGCGAGGGGGCTACAAAACTTATCGAAATCACAGTACAAGGAGCGGCAGACCAGGCTGGAGCTCGCCAGGCAGCCCGAACTATCACCAGTTCACCGTTGGTGAAAGCAGCCATTAACGGCAACGACCCCAACTGGGGACGTATCGTTGCTGCCCTGGGGCGAAGCGGTGCAGCGGTGAGCGAAGACAGATTGGATGTCTATTTGAATGACGTTTGTGTCATGAAGCAAGGTTGCCCCGCCCCCTTCAGCAAAACGGAAATGACATTGGCTTTGAGCAACAGCGATAATGTACTCATAAGGCTAAGCTTGAATTTAGGAGACGGCCAGGCCACCGCCTGGGGCTGTGACCTCTCCGAGGAATATGTTAGGATAAATAGCGAATATATGACTTGAGGGCAGAAATGAAACCTGGGGAGAGAATTTATAACAAAGCTGCAGATAAGCAATGGAGCAGTCAAGTTTATCACAAAGCTAAAGAGGTAATAGGCGCAAGGTTATCCAAGGCGAGCGGAGCGGTGCAATATGACTCTATTTGCGAAGCTGTGAAACAGCAATACCCTTCCCTATGCGATGACACCATAAGGGATGCCAAAAATCCTCAATTGCCGTATTGGAAACACCTGGTTGCCTCAGCTATCTAGGCGCTTAAAAAAGAAGGCAAGGTAAATAAGGCTGATAATGGCTGGATATGGGGAGGAGTAAAACTGCCACTACTCCCTCCTCCGCCAGCCCCCGACGGACCTGATAAACTCGCAGAGGAATTAAGAGGCTTAGTTGAAAAGCTTGTGGAATTGGCAAAGAAGGGTAAAGGGGAAATGCCCCGACTAACACATGATGAACTGGTTCAGAAAATAAAAGAAATTGGTGAGATGCTTGGCAAGAGGGCTGAGGGTCCTTGGGGACCAGTTTGTAAACACGATTGTGTTTGGAGAGACAACCCCTATGCCAATCCAAGATTGGTGTGGGAAGTGTGCGACAAGGGCAACTTGGATAAGGACATCGCCTCCTTAATTTGGGCAGTCAAAAACTGGAACGCTAAGGGAATCCTTGTACTATTTGAGGAGTCAGATTTCCACACGGCGCAGAAGAAGCTGGCTCAGGAAAGCCAAATCTACCCTTTAAAAGCCGATGATATGCTCAAACTCCATTCTTTATTACAGGCAGGAAATATTCAAGCAGTTAGGTCTATTTTTGCCGTTTAGTGAGAGTAGAAGATGAATCCAATTGTAGTCAAGATTGGCGGCAGCACCCTGGGCAATCACGACACCACCTTGGAAGACCTGGTGGAGCTTCAGAAACAGGATAGGTCCCTGGTAGTGGTTCATGGTGGCGGCAAAGTGACTTCCGAGTGGCTTGCCCGACTGGGCATCCCCACTAGATTTGCAAGCGGGCTGAGAGTCACTGATGCCACAAGCCTGAAGGTGGTGGCTGCGACGCTGGGAGGTCTGGTTAACAAGGAATTAGTAGTGGCTATCCAGGCTCTGGGAGGAAAGGCGGTGGGCCTGAGCGGCTGCGATGGCAACTTGCTCCGGGCCAGCGTCAAGAGGCCTGAGCTGGGCTATGTGGGAGAAATTGTCGCCGTTGACCCGACTCCTTTGAAGCTATTGCTGAATGCCGGCTATATGCCAGTAATCGCGCCCATAAGTTTCGGCTCAGTTGAAGGTCAGGAAAGGCTGCTCAATGTTAACGGTGATACTGCTGCCGGGGAAATTGCCGCGGCATTAACCGCAGAGAAACTCATATTCCTGACCGATGTTGACGGTATCCACGATGGATCGGGGAAGGTAATCCCCAGGCTCAACCTGGCTGAGGCAAAGAACATGGCTACCTCCGGCATAGCTTCCGGGGGTATGATTCCCAAAATAGAAGCCAGCCTTAGAGCCCTGACTACCACGCAGGTCGTGCACATCATAGACGGCAGAATTTCCCACGCCTTGCTTGATGACATCGGCGGACAGGCTCAGCAAACTAAATCAAGGGGTACAACAATTGTCGCAGAGTAATTGGCAAGCATTAGAGCAGAAGCTATTCCTCAGAACGGTGAACAGGACCCCCGTGACACTGGTTCGTGGTCAAGGAGCTTGGGTCTGGGATGACCAGGGCAGACAATTTCTCGACTTCGTTGGTGGCTGGGCGGTAAATAGCCTGGGACATTGCCCGCCGGTAGTAGTCGAGGCCCTGGCCAAGCAAGCTAAAACCCTGATCCAGACCTCTAACCAGTTCTATACCATCCCGCAGGTAGAGCTGGCGCAGCTTCTAATTGAGCATAGCTGCCTTGATAGAGTTTTCTTTTGCAACAGCGGTGCCGAAGCTAATGAAGGGGCGGTGAAACTAGCCCGCAGATATGGAAAACTTCAACTCAATGGCGCCTACGAGGTAATCACGACTTATAATTCTTTTCATGGACGCACTCTAGCTATGACCGCCGCAACGGGGCAGCGTAAATTTCAGGAGGCCTACGTACCTCTGCCTACCGGCTTTGTCAACGTTGAATATGATAACGTCGAGGCAATCAAGCGGGCGACTAATGAGCAAACCTGTGCTGTAATACTGGAGCCCATCCAGGGAGAAGGGGGGGTTAATGTCCCCGATGCTGATTATCTCAAAAAGGTGCAAAGCTGGTGTCGGGAAAGGAGAATCCTTTTCATGCTGGATGAAATCCAGACGGGAATAGGTCGGATTGGAACCCTCTTCGCCTATGAGCAGTATGGGGTTGAGCCGGATGTAATGACCCTGGCTAAGGGGCTAGGCAGTGGTGTGCCCATTGGCACTATCTTAGCCAGAGAAAATGTCTCCGTTTTTTCCCCGGGTGATCATGGCTCCACCTTCGGTGGCAACCCGCTGGTTTGTGCCGCCGCCTATGCCACCCTGAGATACATCATTGATAACGACATACCGGGAAAGGTTAACCGGGTAGGGAATTATTTCATGACCAGGCTGGAAAACCTGAAACAGAAGTTTGATTCTATCGCTGAGGTGAGGGGGAGGGGACTCCTCATAGCTCTGGAATTCAACCAGGAAATCGCTGAGACGTTGGTACAGGCCTGCCTCGGTAGGGGCTTACTGGTTAACAAATTGAAGCCCAATGCCCTTCGATTTATGCCTCCTCTTATCACCACCGAAAAAGAGGTGGACAAGGCGATAGGCATTTTAGGGGACGCGTTGGAAGAAATGAGAAACGCCAAATAGTTTGTTCGAGCTTCGCAGGGCGGGGATTTGCTCGCCACCGAAAAGAAGCAGCATACAAAATGCTGCGCTACAGAGGGTCAGGACTTTTGAGGCTGTTTCTAAAACGTAGTTTCCCCAATATTATTCGGAGGTATGCAGATGACTGTTGAATTACATAATGTTAATGGCGTTGAGGGATGTCGCACTACCAGAATCTATTGTCGACCCGATTGTCCTGCCGGTAAACATGCGAAGCCGGAGAATCTGGTCTACTTCCAGTCACGAGAAGAGGCCAGAGCTCATGGCTACCGCGCGTGTAAAGTCTGTAAGCCGGATGGGCATCCTGTCGAGCCCGAAATCTTCTTTTTGACCCGCTACAAAAGCCCCCTGGGCACCTATGTCATCCTTAGTTCAAAACAGGGCATCGTCAGCATTGAGACAGAAGAAGATGCGCAGACCGATATCGCACGACTACAACGCTATGATATTCAAATAAGACAGGGAGAGGACGAATACAACAGCTGGGCAGCTTCTGAACTGGATGATTACTTCGTCGGAAGACTCTCCCGCTTTACTGTGCCCCTTGACCTGCGCGGTACACTTTTTCAGCGCCAGGTATGGCAGCTATTACAAAATATCCCCTATGGAGAGACTGTATCCTACAGCGAACTGGCACGTCCCCTGGGACGAGCTAATGCCGCTCGGGCAGTGGGCGGCGCCGTTGGCAGCAATCCCATCTCCATCATTGTGCCTTGCCATCGGGTCATCGGCGCAAATGGCAATTTGACAGGTTATGGTGGAGGACTCCCCAGAAAAAGAGCACTTCTTGACCTAGAGGCCGACGCCAGGGGTAAAACAGGTTGAGTCAAACCCCGGTACCTACAAACACCACAATTTTACCCGTAGAGATAAGGGCACAAGCTCGGTTACGCTCACCCCGCTATTACCTTACCACTTCGCTCCAACGGCATCATCCACCGAGCACCTTTATAATCGCCATAGGCCTGCCGGCAAGAACCCGGGCAAAGATGCAGTCCGAATCGCATGAATGACGGTAGCTCACTCCCTGTCATACTGAGGGAGCCTTCTTCTTCGTGTCGCTGCGAGGAGGCCTGATGAATCCAGATGAATCGGGGCGGCGAAGCAATCTGGAGAAAGAACTACTCGTTCTACTCAGATTTAGGTATACCGGGCACATGATAATTGATTTGTGGCAGGCCTAATTGGTATGGTGCCCCGGCAATTTTGGCTAATATGGCCAGGTACATCTAGGTTAGACTGAAGAGAGGATAGCGGTCCGTTGTCAACAAAAAAGCGTAGGCAGTTACTCTCAGCGACCATCGGGATACGCCAACTACGAAGTCAAATAGACCTCTGGGATAGCGACCCGTAAACAGGATGGCAAACCAGGCTATCACCACGCAAAAGAATGCTGCAATCCCCAGGAAAAACAGGACGATATAGTGCGGGATAGCTAGAAACCACTTCACTAGTGGTAACCAGCGGTTGAGGTCTTTAGGGACGTCGGGATATGGAATCTCAATGTGGACCGACTGCTCTTCGGCAGTTGACGGGTACACATCTGTAAGCAGACCAATATAGGCGCCAACACGTGTGCTGAACTTAACCAATGCTATATTCCAGTCAAACCACTACCTGGGGTACTTCTGCCGGAAAAGAATCATGAGTAAGGATGCCAGAAACAAGATGCCTCCTGCAGAGTATTCCCAGGACCAACCACTCGCTCCAACCCATTCAAAGTTTCCAGTATTTACCAGGGCTAGGATAATAGCAATTGGAATTACTGTGAAGATTCTGAAGGACGTGATTAATCGATTAAGAGCTCTGTCCGGGTAGTCGATTGTCAAAGTAGCGGGGTACGCGGGTGGGGTCGGCGGCGCTTTTGATGCTTATAACACTTTTTCTGCCATTGTTATTGATACCTCCCTTTACCTTTTGTCCTGTAATCCGTTCACCTTCCAGTTTAAGCATACTCTACAATCCGTTGCAAGTAAAAGTCATATGGTAGTGGTATTCTGAGCACATAATATCTGACTTATAGTCGGTCAATACCGGTATGGTGCCCCGGGAATTCGTGGTTAAAGGTCTTCCCCGCACCATTCGATAATATCGGTGGACCAGAGAGTGCCGACGGCCTTTTCCAGTACTGCCTTGCGTGGCTCAGGTATATCCAGCAGCATTCGCAGTATGCGGTCCTCAAATTGGCCCAGGAACGGGCACCGTTTACGCAGCGAGAGTATTGTAGTTCTGGCTCCGCCATAGACCAGAAAGTCGAGTGACCGGGCATAGGGCTCGACATGTTCTCGGACATGGCCACAAACCCTGTCCAGAAAGGACTCTATCTGCTTTTCCCGGTGTCGCGCAAACCGCGCCTGCGAGGAGCCACCCTTTTTGTGGCGGGCGTGCACCAGCCCCGTCCCCGTCTTGCTATCTATGAGCTCTGTGCCCCGGCAGATACCAAGGCTGTATGCTCCTAAGCGGACCAGGACCAGAGCGATAAGGAAGTCTTGACTGAGAAGGGTACGCAACAACTCAACATCATAGCCGTCGGTGATATATTCTTCTGCGATTGGGAATGGGGGCAACACCAAGTACGTTCGCTGCAGACCCGAGAAAAGCACCACCCCCATCTCCGAGCCAGCAATAACCTCAGCTATGCCCGGCGGCATGGCAGTTTTGGCAAACACCTTTCCCAGCAGGTTTTCCACCCTGGCTGGTGGCATCCCCTGCGGGAAGTATAACGATGTCGCTTTGCCCTCAGTCAAAGCCAGCCCGTCCAGGAAGCCGAGCATCTTCGACCTACCCAGACGGAATCTCTGTGATATGAACATAGTAGCAATCACACGAGCAAGCGAAATTCTCCGATTACACGCTGACCATGGTAACACCATCGCCGCCCTCACCCTTTTCGCCGGCTCGGAAAGACGTGACCAGCGGATGAGAGGCGAGAACTTCTCTAACAATCTGGCGCACGGTGCCCGTGCCAATACCGTGAATGATGCGGACCTGACTCAAGCCGTAAAGAGATGCTTCATTAAGGTAGCCATCCAGCGCCAGCTCGACCTCTTCTGCCCTCTTCCCCCGCAGGTCAAGCTCCAGGGGAATACTGGGCTTGCTCAACCTTTTCGTTATCACAGCACCTCCGGTCTTCACCGCACCGGTTGATGGTATCCTCTTCTCCACGCTGTCCAGATTGAGAGTCATCTTCACTTTCCGGGCACGGACTTCGACGAGTCCTCGTTCCTCAGAGATTGCAAGTACCGTCGCTGGCATACCAACCTCTTTTAGCCAGACAGTATCACCAACGGTGATAGCGCCTGTCTCCCCTTCCTGTTCATCCATCTCTACCGCCGCTCTTGCCTGCCACGCCTCAGTATTCAACTGCTCCTGTACCTCTGTTAGCGCCTTTTTCGCCTGCTCGACTTTTCCCCGAGATTTTTCCTTGCGCAATTCTGCTGCCGCTTCCCGGAGTTCCCTCTGTAGTCCAGCGGCCTCTCGAACGACCTGGTCGCGGACATCCTTGACGATTTTTTGCCTCTCTGCTTCTAACTGGCGGAGCCTGTTTCCCAGTTCAGCGTTCTTCTGTTGTGCTTCATTCAATTCCTTCTCCAGGCTATGGCGAAGCGACTCAATACTTTTCTGCTCGGTTGCCAGATGGACAAGCAAATCCCCGAGCTCCTGACTGCCCTCGGAAAGCATGTATCGGGCACGGGTGACAATCTCGGTGGTCAGTCCCAGGCGAGATGCTGTAGCCAGGGCATTGCTGCCACCCGGGATGCCCACCGTCAGGTGATAGGTGGGCGCCATCGTAACGGGGTCAACGTTAAGAGCAGCGTTTTGCATGCCGTCGGTAGTGTGAGCCAGCGCCTTCAATTCAGTGTAGTGAGTAGTGGCCACAACCATCGTTCCCTGTGATAAGAAATGGAGCAGGATAGCCCGGGCGAGAGCCGAGCCTTCGCCCGGGTCGGTGTTGGTGCCCAATTCATCCAAAAGCACCAGGCTCTTTTCTGTGGCACTGTTGTTGATACGCACAATGTTACCTATGTGCCAACTAAAAGTAGAAAGGGTTTGCTCGATGCTCTGCTCATCACCGATGTCGGCATATACGCCGTCAAAAAGGGGAATGCGGCTTTCTGCCAGAGCTGGAATAGGCAGGCCGGCCTGCGCCATCAGGCTGAGAAGTCCTATGGTCTTGAGAGCGACCGTCTTACCACCTGTATTGGGTCCAGTAATGACTAGAATGGAGAAATCCCGGCCAATCTCTACCGATAGCGGCACCGCTTTACTTCCCAGCAGCGGATGCCTGGCTTCGACCAGCCTGAGCACCCCAACCGGTTTATTCGCCTTTGCTTCAGGGTTTCTGCCAGCGGCAACCATAAGGGGCTCAGTCGCTTTTGCCTCCCTGGCATATCTTGCCTTAGCCAGCGCCAGGTCAATTTCGGCAATCAGCTCAATGTTACGCGAAATTTCGCGTTCGTATGCTCCGACTTCGGAACTGAGCGTTCTCAGGATTCTTTCTACTTCATGCCTCTCATCCATAGTCAACTCGCGCAGTTCATTCTGCACGTCTATAGTCGCCAACGGCTCAATAAACACAGTAGCCTCCGTATTGGAGACGTCGTGGACAATGCCCTTTATCTGTCGGCGACATTCCTCCCTGACTGGAATTACATACCGACCTCCTCGCTCGGTAATAATGGGGTCCTGGATTATTTTCTGTCTTCTGGGTGACCTGATTATGGATTGCAGGTGAGTGAGCAATTCCTGGCGTACCTCTCGCATTCTACGTCTCACCAACGCCAGACTGGAGGAGGCGGTATCCAGCAGGTCGCCCGTCGGAGTCAAGCAGCCACCGATATCCTTTTGAAGCTGCTCCAATGCCACGATATCCCTGGCCAGACCACTGAGCAACGGGAGTTCGCCCGACAGGTTCATCAGGTGGCTTTTTAACCGCCGACCAGCACCCAGCGTCCTTTCAATTTCCAACAGAGACGTAGGCTCCAGGACTTTGCCCCGTGCTGCCATCTTCACCACTTCCTGTATATCAACAACGTCGCCGATATGAAAGTCTGGGCTGAGTGAAAGCAGGTGGCGCGCCTCAGCCGACTCCTTGAGCCGCAGGCAGACCTCTTCCTCACCCAAGAGAGGTCTGAGGTCGAGGGCAAGCAGCCGGCTGGCGGAAAACGAAGTAAAGCCGGCCAGTATCCCCCTTATTTTGTGAAATTCCAGCAGTTCTAAATCTCTGTCGCCCAAGGTAACCATCCTGCACCGCTTATACAATCATCGCGATATTAACCTCAAATAGTATAAAGCAATCGCCCCAGTTTTCAAAAACTCGGCTTCTCCCTGTAACGGCGGATGAATTGGCTTACGTTATTTTCAATAGGGTCCCATCCAGTCGGATTGTAAAAATCCTAGAAAAGCGCCCCGGTCTTGAGGATCGGATTCCTTCCGACCATAAAACAAACGTAGGCGAAGGATCTTGTACCCTCCCAATTAGGGTATCCTGAGAACATAATATCTGATTTGTAGTAGGCCTGATTGGTATGGTATCCCTGGTATTTGGAATAATGCAACTTTTTACCACTTTTTGCATTACAGTAACACGGGAGGCAATAAAAATGAGAAGGAAATTACTTATTGCGGTGGCGCTGGTGCTAGCAGTTGGCTTGGTTATCTACGCGGTCCTTGCAGCAACATCCTCTCCGATTCACCTTGAATTCGATTTTTGTCATGGCGCACAGGGCTGGGAAGCCGGCTTCGCTAAATATGCTCCAGAGATGGAGGATATGATGCAGCTTGAGGCAGGGATAAGACCACTGCCATCTGAACTTGAAAGCGAATGCACCGGCTACTACTTGCAGGGAATGAACCTCCCGGATGACCTCTTCATGTTCCTCAAGCGTCGATTAGGAACCGATGATGGCATAGTGCCTGGTCAGAAGCACCGCATAACATACACCATGGTCTTTGCTTCAAACGCACCCAGCGGGGCCGCAGGCATCGGTGGCGCTCCCGGCGAGTCTGTGTTCCTTAAAGCAGGTGCCGCCCCGGTGGAACCTGAGGTATACCTTGATTCTGCTACCGATTATTACCTCATGAATGTGGACAAGGGACCAGGTAACAGTGGTGGCGGGAAAGCGGCATCGCTAACCGGGCACATCGCCAATGGCCTTTCTGCCGGTGAATTTGGTACGGAAAATTCGCCCTATGTTTCCCTGGTGCGACAGCACAGACATAAGCATACAGTCACCGCCAGCCCCGATGGCGAACTCTGGTTGCTGGTAGGTACAGACTCCGGGTTTGAGGGGCTTACCTGCATTTACTATCAGAGCATAGAGGTTACCCTGAAACCGGTGATATTGTAGTCTTCACCATTAATCGTATCAGGTGCTATTCCGGGGCATAACACCTGATTTGTAGAAGGCTGACTGGTACGATGTCTCTGGAATTCCGAGCGGGCAATCTGCTACAGTACCTCCGATGGTTATCAAGAATCGTGACGAGCTCGGTTATACGCCACTTCGACGCTGCGCCCTCGATATTTGTGAGGCTGGCATCAGGGCGACTTTGCCAGCAGCCGTTTTACCCACCGTGGTCAATTACGACACGAACAGCCAGACTCTTTCAATCACAGGGCAGGCCCATCACATAAGGGGTCGTGTCTTTGTGGTCGGTGGAGGGAAAGCAAGTGTTGCAATGGCGGAAACCCTGGAAAACCTGCTGCCGGAATCCAGGATTATGGATGGTGTGGTGATATGCAAGGGCGGTACTTACAGAACCCGGAAAATCAGGATAGTTACCGCCGGTCACCCCATCCCGGATGCCCGTGGTGTGCACGCGACGGCGGACATACTGGCACTCAAGGACAGGTATCAGGTGGGAACCGGCGATACAGTAGTTTGCCTGCTTTCCGGCGGTGGCTCTGCCCTCCTACCTGCTCCGGCCGAAGGAATCAGCCTTGCCGACAAACAACTGTTAACGGAGTTACTACTGGCATCCGGTGCTGAAATAAAGGAAATCAATTTGATACGTAAACACCTTTCACAGGTGAAGGGTGGGAAGCTGGGACAGCACTTTGCTCCTGCGCAGGTCATCACTTTGATTATCTCCGATGTTATCGGTAATGACCTTTCAGCGATTGCCTCCGGGCCGACATACCCCGATCAGACAACATTCGCTGATGCCCTGGTGGTGCTTGAGAAATACCATCTCACAGATAAAATCCCTTCGAATGTTATTGCACATCTCCGCAGTGGCGCTGCCGGCAAAATGCCCGAGACCCCGAAACGACTCGACAACTGCCATAACTACATTATTGCCGATGGTCGTTTAGCGCTGGAAGCGATGCGGCAAAAAGCGGGCGAGCTTGGTTTTGCGCCGTGTATTATAACAGCAACGCAAAAGGGAGAAACCGCCACGGTTGCCAGGCAAAGAGCCAGCGAGATTATTGAAGGTAAATACGGCAGGGATGACGTACTCCTCCTCGGCGGTGAAACGACACCAGTCCTGCCAGAGGAACACGGCACAGGTGGCCGTAATCAGCACTTCGTTGGAGTGTCAATGTGTGAGTTAAAGGACTTCAAGGGGCAGTGGGTAGTAGCAAGTCTGGGCAGCGATGGCTCCGACTATCTACCTGATGTAGCAGGCGCAATAGCAGATAGCACATCATGGCAGACCGCTAACGAGTCGAAACTCGATACCGAGTCATATCTGAAGCGGTACGACAGTCACACATTACTGAAATCAATTGGCAGATGCCTGGTTATTACCGGAGAGACTGGCACCAACGTCGGTGATGTCGCACTCTATATTCTCAAACGGCAGGCTTAGGATATCCTTTATGTGCTCAGTATTCGGAGACATAATACCTGATTTGTGGCAGGTCTAATCAGCAGGGCGTCCCCGGAATTCTGAAGTCGTTTAGCAATTTGCTGGCTGGATCACCGGCGTGTTAATCACCACGTTATGGTTTTAACCCCATAGTACCGGTCGGAAATTATGATAGGAAGTTAAATCAGCTCTCCATTCAGTAGCTTCTGTTGTCTGGCTAGCAGCGCATCATCAACCTGGATTTCTCTCACTTTCTCACAGACCTTGCGAAGGTGAAATCCCTGAACAGCCAGGGCTATAGCCAACCCAACAAACCGAGGATATTTCAGGAGGGACGAGAAGATCAGCTTCCAATAGTACCATCCGGCTTTATCTCTAATACCTAACATAAATGTGGCTTTAATCAATGCTTTTAGTTGTGCAGTCCCCAACTCGCCACTGTAGGCTACCCTTTTATTGGGCCTGAATTCCTTGAGGAACGTATGAATCCGTTCATAGTATTGTTTAGGCGAGTAGATTGCTTGCAGGATTCGCTTGTAACCGTTAACGAGAGCAGTAAAGTCCATTTCGGGGATGAAATTGGTAGTCCCGTCCGTATTATCACCAGTGCCGGCGGCGAAAAGGCGGTTTTCTTTTTTCAGGCGATGCCATAGCTTCGTTCCGGGAGGGGCCACCAACATACCTACCATAGCTGTGACAATGCCGCTCTGTTGAATAAAGTCAATTTGGCTCTGGAAGATGGAGATTGGGTCACTGTCAAAACCGACAATAAAGCCTCCCATTACCTGAAAACCATGGTTTTGGAGTTTCCTAACCGAAGCCACCAGGTCGCGATTCTTATTAGCGAACTTTTTGCATTCGTTTAGACTTTCTTCATTCGGGCTTTCAATACCAACAAACACATTGTTGAATCCGGCATCAGACATGAGTTGCATTAGTTCTTCGTCATCAGCTAGGTCTATCGAGGCTTCGGTGACAAAGTTAAACGGATACTGCCGCTCTTTCATCCACTGGATTACGGCCGGCAGGACATCTTCTTTGAGCTTCCTCCTGTTACCGATGAAATTGTCATCAACAATAAACACCCGACTTCTATAGCCCAAATCGTAGATTGCCTCTAGCTCGGCGAGGATTTGGTCACTGGTTTTGGTCCGGGGTTTATGTCCATCCAGTACAGTGATGCCGCAAAACTCACAGTCAAAAGGGCAGCCCCGTGAATATTGGACCGTGACCATCGAGTATTTTCCCAGATCAAGAAGCGGAAATAAGGGGGCAGGGGTTTCAGTTACATCTGCCTTCCGGTCAGTCTGGTAAATATGCTTGGCGCATCCCTTCTTCAAGTCCTCCAAGAAAAGAGGCAGGGTAATTTCCGCTTCGTTTAGAATAATATGATCTACATCCTCGAACCCCAACTCTTTATATGCCATCGTGAACAGCGGACCGCCGCCAACCACTCTCCTGTCAAGTTTCTTACATCGGTCGACAACTTCACGCGTTGACCTCTGCTGGACAATCATGGCACTAACAAAAACGTAGTCAGCCCATCCAATGTCTTTGTCGTTCAATCTAGTTGTATTCATGTCCACAGCTTTCTTTTCCCAATCGGTTGGTAGCATGGCGGCAACAGTCAGTATTCCTAAAGGGGTATTCAATGCCTTCTTTTGGATGAATTTCAAAGCATGTTTAAAGCTCCAGAAAGTATCTGGATACTGTGGATAAACTAAAAGTATTTTCAATTTAATTCCTCCTTTCAAAAACACTTAAAGTCGGCCTAACTCCACATCACTGTGTGACCAGGTTAAGCTCAAAACTATGCGTATAAGGGTGCTCATTGGTCCAGTCTGGGAGATATATAGGCTGGAATTTCCCGCTTCTATATCTCCTCAACTTCGAACTAGCTATCTACCAGTTCTGACATTGCTGTAGCATTCGCTACAATACACTGGCCTACCTTGTCGGGGCTCAAATGGCACTTCGCTATCTTTGCCACATTGGGCGCATGTTGCCGGAAACATTTGGCGGCCGGTACTGCGGCTGTAGCTACGATTTCCGTATCGCTCTGACTTCCTGGCTTCACGGCACGAGGGACAGCGTTTGGGATCGTTTGTATAGTCCTTAGATTGGAAAAACTCCTGCTCCTCAGCACTGAAAGCGAAGATAGCCCCACAATCGGAACATTGGATCGACTTGTCCTGAAAACTACTTGGATGACCTCCTTTCTTCTATTAGTTGGTAGGAGTTCCGGCCATCCAATACCCGAAGAAATCTAGAGGACCTACATTGCAGTAAGTTTGCGGTAATTCCCGGTAGTACGTAATAACCTAAACTAGAACCGATAATATGCTAATATTATAGAGTACCTTTTGTCAAGTTTGTATGCTGGCTGGCTTTCTCATTCCGGTAACTCCTCACGGTAGGTGATTACCACTAAACACACCACGAGTGTTACCCATGTATCTCAGCCTCCGCACCGGATAATCTGGGGAAATAATACCTGATTTGTAGTAAGCCTGGTCCTTCACAAGGTGAAGGATGGTGTCCCTGGAATTTCCGGATGTCATTTCAAAGGGGTACAATGATATTGGCGATTGCCCTTGAAGTCTATTCGAGGAGGAGCAGGAAAGATGAAAAACGCGAACAAGCACATAGTCGTATGCCTTGGTGCTAGTAGGGTGCGTGGACAGGTCAGCTACAATTTCGTGAACCTTCTAGATCAACGCATGGCCGAGGACGGCTTCCAATTCATTAATGCAGGCGTCGCAGGCGACCAGGCCTACAATGTATTGATGCGTTTGGATTCCGTTATTGATTACCAGCCTGATTTCGTCATCATCCTGGTTGGCACGAATGATGTTACCGCTATACTCGGTTCAACGCTGGTGCGCATTTCTCGCTTAACCAGGAGGTTTCCTCAACCACCATCGGCAGAATTCTATAAATATAATATGCTCAGGATTATCAATACGCTTAAAGAGAGAACTTCAGCGAAGATTGCCCTGGTCTCGCTCCCAGTTCTTGGAGAAGACCTGGAATCAATGCCCAATCATCTCATCAAGGACTACAATGCTATGCTCAAGGATATTGCAGACGAAGAGCAAGTCAGCTATCTAGCTGTTTATGAACTCCAGGAGGAGTATTTGAGGGAGGTCCAGCACGACAGCGGCCGGCCGTATGAGAGCGGAGGTATGCTTTCAATTAAGGCACTTGCCCGTCATTATTTGCTCAGACAGAGCTTTGACGAAATTTCCAGGAAGCACCACTTCGTACTGTTAACTGACGGGATACATATGAATAGTCGCGGCGCAACCTTCATTGCCGATGAGATTGAGGCTTTTCTGCGCTCCCATATATGATGGTTATATGCATGTGCACGGTATTATGGGGAAATAATGCCTGATTTGTGGCAGGCTTGATTGGTGTGGTGTCTCTGGAATTCTAAAGACGGATGTTGGCTCTTAAGAACTTAAGACTAATTGACGGTACTGGTCATAGCCCGAGTGATAACAGGACTATCATTATTGATGGTAAGCGCATCAAAAACGTGGGGCTGGTGACCAGTTATCCTGATAATACCAACGTGGTCGACCTGCGGGGACTTACAGTTTTACCGGGGCTTATCGATTGTCACCTTCATCTCGGTGGGCTTACCATCGACCAACCGGGGAAAGCAATTGGCAAGGTCTCGCTTAAGGATATGGCTTCATTCTTCTTTGATTATTCACGCAACTACGCTTACCGAAGACGTTTAGCTATTGAAAACGGAGTAACTACGATAAGAAGTGCCGGCGACCATTATCCTCACATCATCAGGCTTCGTGATAAGATTGCCGCTGGCAAGCTTTCCGGACCACGAATATTTGCCCCAGGCCCGACTATTACTGCGCCAGGAGGACATCCCACCGGCACCATTTATAAGGGTAACCGATATATTATTGAGAACGCTGTAAGACAGATTGCAGATGTAAATACTGCTAGAGAAGAAGTCAGGAAACTTGTCGAAGGCGGAGTCGATTGTATCAAGGTTATTTACTCAGATATTAACCCTGTGGATACTACTCAAAAAGTCCCCAAGCTATCCCTTGATGTGCTGGAAGCATTAGCGGATGAAACACATCGGCACAATCTCAGATTGATGGTCCATACGGGAACCCCGCAGGAAAGTATGGATGCCGTGAAGGCTGGGGCTGATAGCATCGAGCATGGAATACTACCAGGGGCGAACTCCTTCGACTTCAACGATGATTTGATCAAAATGATGCTGGATAAAGGTACCTATTTTGTTCCGACATTAGCTATAGCCTGGGCTAACAAAGATACATATCCTGACGTCTTCACAGGCTTGAAGAGGACTTTAAAAAGATTGCATGCTGCAGGGGTTAATATTGCTGCTGGTACTGATTCTGGAACACCGGGAGTGGTTATTGGTAAAGGTCTCCATAAAGAATTGGAACTCATGGTAGAGGCAGGTATAAGTCCTATGGAAGCGCTAATAGCCGGAACAACAAATGCTGCTGACAACATAGCAAAAGCAAGTGAACTAGGGACCATTGAGTCTGATAAGTTAGCAGACGTTATTGCCGTTTTTGGCGATCCCCTGAAAGATATCAGAAATACGAGAGAAATTAAGCTGGTCATTGGAGTTGGAGAGATTCTGGTCAATAAAATAAATACCTGATGCTGTATTGTTGTTTCACTGAAAGAGACGAGTCGAGATGTTAGAAGTGTATTTTTTTATCCTCGGATTAGTGAACAGCGTCTCTCTGATTTTGCTCTTTCTTGTCCGAAAGAACAGGCTGGATCTTATTTATCGATTCGGTTGGATTTATTTGCTGTTGGCTATTCCTGCAGCCTATGGGATTTTCCTGGTGCAACAGGAAAATGAAACAGTACGATACAGCATCTTTCTCGGGATCTTCCTGGCCTTTTTACTCGTAGAAGGGCTACTTGATTATGCATTAAAAATCAATTTCCGAGAGAATTGGAGGAAAAACTGGAAGTTGCTGGTACCATACTTAGGTCTCTATTACGCGATGAACTACGGATTTGTGGTGATGCCGTGGCAGACTTCTTTGGTGTGGGGGCTCATCATGCTCGGATTATTTATTGTTCAAATAATCGCAAACCTAAAGAGTCACCCCAAAATGAGTGAATGAAGCATTACTTCGGGTATGGTTCTGGTATTCGGGGGACATAATACCTGATTTATAGTAGGCCTGATTGGCATGGTGCCCCTGGACTTCGGACAAGTCTTCAATCTGAGTTAATGTGTAGTTGAAATGGGGAGGGGCCTTACAAAATTACTGCTTGCTCTCTAAAATCCCTTTAGCCCAGGCTGCAGCCCGCTCCAATTCACCTTCTTTCAGCGGCCCTTGGCCGCCTGTAACGAAGAAACCCTCCGGAGACGCTATGAGAGTACTGCCCTTTTTTTTCAGGTTGTTGGCGATGCGTCCAGCGGCATATCCAAACACCCTGACGAGTTTCGTCGGGATTCTGGTATCGAACGCAGCTACTTTGATACCTTGAAGCTCAGGGACTTTGTTAAGGAGGTTTTGAACTGCCGGCGTCGGCCTGCCCCCATGGGTCGGAGAACCTACAATGAGAAGGTCAATAGATTCCAGTTCCGAGGGATTCGCCTCGCCCGCCCGCAGTACCTTGACCTCACCGGACGGGGTAATAGCCTCAGCAATAGCCCTGGCGATTTTCTCCGTATTTCCATAAACTGAGTCATATACTATCAAAGCCTTCATGAGAGACACCTCCGCTCTATACTCGATTATCCAGTGTACACCCGTACTAACTAATCTTCAAGCATTTATAGCAGGCCTGATTGGTATTTTGTCCCTGGAATTATGTGGTCAGTAATCACGGTCGAGGGGCTGCACTTCTTCTTCAAAATAACGGTGAAAGCAACGAGGCAGGTCATGGTAATCAAGATCAGATATAGCATCTGAGAAATCCTTTGAGTTTAGAGTGTTCCATAATAGAACCGCTTTACCTCGCAAGCTCCCGCTTTTTGCGTCATGTTTAAGCGCTGCTAAGGCCTTGCCTGTATAGGTGCCATCTAGTTTGATTCCTTCACACTCTCTCATCAGGGATACTGCCTCCATCCCCTCATCTGTAAAGAGCGCGTACCGTTTGTCAAAATAATCGTGTCTAATATCAATATCTGTTTCAGAGAACTCAAATTTGGGGAAAGAAGCATCCAGAGAATGAAGTAAGCAGTTAGTCTTGCTGATGAGTTTAATCATTGCGCTGGTATTGACAATTTTTTTACTGCATACCCCTACCGAGACTACTCGGCCACCGAGATTTGCTGCCCTGAGTCCGAGAGTCAATCCGGCGGCTGTGCCCATCGTACCGCAAGCGACATAAATATACTCTGGCTCCGGTATTTCTCCACTCGTGACTTGTCTTCTTAATTCAAACGCTGCGTTAACAAAACCAATAACGCCGAGGGGCGAAGAACCGCCAGGAGAGATAAAGTGGGGAAGGTGGCCTTTTTTCAGCCTGTGCCGCAAAAGCTGATAGGTGGTTGCAGCGTAAACCAACGGCATATTTCTTACAGATTCCAACCCGGCCCCACACAAGTGTAGTTCCGCACCACAGTAGTGGCTCATGAGTAAATTGCGGCGAACATACCGGGCATTCGGCTGGGGCATTAACATTGAGATGCTCTTCAGACCGACCTGTCGTGCATATATGGCAGTGGCCAAAGCATGGTTCGACCCAGCACCACCAAAGGTCATGACCTCCTTCGCCTTAGAGCGCAGAGCGTTGCCCAGAATGAACTCTAACTTTCGAGGCTTGTTACCACCGTAGACTTTGCCACTCAAGTCATCGCGTTTTATATAGAGTTGGCTGACGCCTAACTCAGCTCCTAATTGTTCGAGCTTTTGCACAGGGGTAGGAAATTCGCCTAGCGGTACATAGGCAAGCTTCTCCCGCAATAGCGGGTATTGCTCAAATAGCGGGATCACTTCTATTCTTTCCTTACGTTAATAATTGCGCAGCTCAACTCTCAGGCGTCCTGCTTTTCTAACGGCCATGACGTCATGTTATCATCGGTGGCTCTTTTTATCAATTTGGTGGTAATGAGGATATTAAGTCCTTGACAGCAGGCCGGTATTCTGGGGGCATAATCCCCGATTTGTAGTAGGCCTGATTGATATGGTGTCCCTGGAATTCACACTAGAGACAAGAAAATGCTACACTATAATAGAATAGGGCTGTAAGCGGGTGGTACTCGGAACTATGAGGTGTCCCGTAATTCCGCGAAAAATACACTAGTTTTGTGGACTGTACATAAACCAATGGCTGCTGTTGGAATCCGTGTTAGGCTATTACCATTAATCGAATATGGACAATAAGGAGGCACTAATATGCCAGAGTTAGGTTTAGGCGTCCCTTTCTGGGTAATTGTTTTGATATGGTTAGCTAAAGTTGTGTTGCTGGTTTTCGTCTCTGCTCTTCTGGCGTGGCTTGGAGTCAGAGCACTAGATGCTCTTATCCCTCATGTCCCTTATCGCGAACGAATAGGCGAGAGCCCGGTGGCTACGAGCTTGTTCATGGCCGGCTTCTTCATCCTGATTGGTCTTGTTATCCACGGCGCTCTTACCGCACTCACTGCGGTCACAGCTCCAATAGTGTGGTACATCTTCGATTTCAGGACGTGGGGGTTGCTAGCTATGAGCTTTGCGATAAGCTTACTTCTTGGGGTAGCCCTATTCTATATTGTGGACAAGCTAACGCCTAAAATACCGTTTGGCAGTATTAAGGAAAACCCGGTGGCTGCAGGGATACATATCTTTGGATATCTCGTCTTCTTTGGCTTAATACTCCATGCGGCACTGACCGGACCGTTATGAAGAGAGTCGGGGTTTTACTGGGTTTAATAGTTGTCTTATTAGCTGCGGTGGCGACTGCTGGTTATGCCTTGGCATTTCCGTCTGAAGGTTTCTACGAGAGAAGCGGCGATATCTTTGACGACTGGGAGATATGCAGAACCACGGCCTCTGGTGAAGATGGTTTTTACCAAATAACTGAGACAGGGTTTCGTCCGGTTATAGCCTTCGAAAGTCTGGGGGAAGAGGCTGACCTAGCCTATAGCCTGGGTGAGCAAATTGCCGCCAAATATCCAGACCCAGTACGGAGGGCAGAGGCGGTATTCGATTTTGTTCGTGATAGGGTGGAATATACCTCTGATATAGAGCAAACTGGAAGTGAAGAGTTTGCCCAGAATGCCGACGAGCTGGCTATAGCTATTGTGGAGGATGGCATTGGGGAGGGTGATTGTGAAGATATGGCGGTATTATTGGCGGTTATGTATAGAGCTGCCGGATTTCGCTCAGCCATAGTGCTTGTCTCAGGGCACACTGCGGTATTGGTTTATCTACCTGACTATAACAAGGCAACGGCCATTTTTGAACTGGAAGGTGAGCCAGGATGGGTCTGGGCAGAGGCTACCGGCAGGAACAACCCGCTGGGTTGGGTGCCTAAGCAGTACCTCAATGTCAAGATAGCTGCCTACGAAATTTCTGCCGAAACAGTAGCTCCATTAACACCACCCCCCACCCCAGCCATAGCAGTCGCCGGAATTGGCGAGGGAGTCAGCTACCGACCGTTTCCTTTTCTCGGTGTAATGGGTTTATTGTTCTTTATGTCGTTGTTCAGACGGAGGCGAAGACGCTGAGCCAAACCCCCTAATCTGGAACGTAATACCTGATTTGTAGTAGGCCTGGCCGGTATCGTGTCACTGGAATTCGCGCCCTACAGGCGTGTCATTGCGAGCCCCGACTTGTCGGGGCGTGGCAATCTCTGGAGAACTGTAAAGGCTTGCTAATTATATACAACCGGTGCTATTATTAAACAAAACAGGCATTTTGTTTAATAAGGAGAAAACTTACTAAACTGGCGTTTAATATGGATACTGCTCTGTTTAGAAATAGCCTTTCCGGCAGGTTGGTACGTGCTATAGACGGGTACTGGGCTTTTGTGCCCAACCCGCTGCCTCCGAAGCTTGACTGGAGTGATGCTCTGGTATCACTGACATCCAAGGCTGACCTGGCTCTGGGGACACTCTCCGGTCTTGGTGAGAATTTGCCTAACCCCCATCTGCTTATCTACCCCTTTGTCAGAAAGGAAGCTGTTCTTTCTTCTCGCATTGAGGGCACACAGTCATCACTTTCTGACCTGCTGTTGTTTGAAGCCACCAAGGCTGAGAAACAGAGAGATGTAAGGGAAGTGCAAAACTATGTCCATGCCATAGAGTACGGGCTGAAACGCTTGAAGGAACTGCCTTTAAGCCTGAGGCTCATCCGTGAATTACATGCTATTCTTATGGAAGGAGTGCGTGGTGAACGGGCTACCCCCGGTGAGTTCAGGCAATCCCAGAACTGGATTGGTCCCCCAGGGTGTACCTTAAATGACGCTACTTTTGTGCCTCCATCCGTGGCAAAAATGAAGGAAGCCCTTGACCAATTGGAAAAATTCCTGCATGCCGATACACAGTTACCACCACTGGTCGAACTGGCTCTAATCCATTACCAGTTTGAGACTATTCATCCTTTCCTCGATGGTAACGGGCGTATCGGGCGGCTTCTCATTACTCTTTTCCTCTGCCAGCGCAGCATTCTCAATAAGCCTTTGCTCTATCTCAGCGCCTTTTTTGAGCGCCATCGCCAGGAATACTATGACCGTCTTCTGGAAGTCAGTCAGCGAGGTGCGTGGCGGCAGTGGCTGGAGTTCTTCTTGCAGGCAGTAGTTAAGCAATCGGACGATGCCGTCCGGCGAGCTCGCCGTCTCTTAGACCTTCACCGCACTTATTATCAAACCAGCCTGGGAAAACGTCTACCGCCCACGGCAGTGGAGCTTGTGGAACTCATCTTCGTGAAGCCAGTATTAAATACTAGGGTTGTGCAGGAGTATCTTAAAGTGACATTTCCCGCTGCCCAGAAAGCCATTAAGGCTCTCATGGAAGAAGGTATTCTAGCCGAGATTACCGGTGGCAAACGGAACAAAGCCTACGCGGCGAAAAAAATCCTCGAGATCCTAGAAGAAGAGACCCCATCCCCGACGGAGGGAGGCCGTGGCAGTAAAAAGCAATGACAATCGGCGGATTACCTCGCTGCAGAGCCTGAATATCTACGTCAAAGGAATCTGTTGCTGCGTATTCGCCATCCCTCCGCCTTCTCTCCGCTTCAAGCCCCTAAAGTGCTTTCAATTCCACTATGGTGTATTCTGGGGGCATAATACCTGATTTGTAGTAGGCCTGATTGGTATGGTGTCCCTGGAGTTCTTACACCTTTGCCAGAGTGTTTTTTCTCGCCTTTCTCAAGTGAGTGGGCTCTTTGGTTATACCAACTGACGTTGCCAGTGCCGTAGCCATATATTGATTCAGGCTCATTCCTTCCGTTTCAGCTCTATATGTAAGTAGTTTATGAAGTGAAGGCGAAATTCTGAGTCTGATTTGACCACTATATTTGCGCGATCTCGGCTCAGGAATACGAAGTCCTCTTTCCAGATTGGACTTTATCCAATCCATTTTGACTTCCTGAATCTCTTTTATGACTTCCTCAGGTGTATCTGCGTGTATTAGACAATGTGGAAGCTCTGCAATCCTGGCAACCCAATAAGGGCCCTCACCGTCATCCCATTGCTCAACTATAACGGTGTAAGGCAACTTCGCATAGTGTTCTAACTCTTTCTCTATATTGCCTTTAATTACCATCTTTAATCTCCATCTTAATCGTAATCTCTAGCCAGTTATGCTTCTTGCTCTTCAATAATCTCTAATAACTCTTTTACGTAGCAGGATTTAACTGTACTTTCTCTTTTGTAAGGCATCGTGCGCGTTCCTATGATAGCCTTTGGATGCTTTGCGCCTTCCTCGATATATCCGTACCGTTTTATTAGTGCTTCAAAGTCGCGCAAAGCCACATTTCTAGGATTCCGTTGAATTGCCTCCAGAGATTTTTTGTCGCGAGTCATAGGACATAAACCTCCTTAACATACTCTGCCTCCTTTCTTGATCTTCTCCCTGTTATCAATTTACTTTAAACAGGGCAATATTATGGTGTCATATATGACACCACTTGTCAATACCTTTTACCCCTCTGGTATTCTGGGGACATAATACCTGATTTGTAGTAGGCCTGATTGGTATGGTGTCCCTGGAATTCACGCTCAGTTACTGAGAAAAGGACATTGGCATGATTGATTCATTGTATTTGTGATTATCACTCTCATAAAGGAGGTATTAGTTTTATACTTAGGACACAATTGCGTTGCTTAATTTATTTCTTAATACTATATAGTTGAAAATGATTTACTTGGTTTTCGATTTACCTCCAAAACCAACAGAGTACTTCGTTACTCGAAGAGTACGTTTCCACTCAGGCCACTTCTCTACTTTTGTGCGAGCTTCACTTGTAATCTTCCAAAAATCCCTATTAGCGGCGCCATTATTCTTAGTCATTTTCATCCTTCCCTCCTAATAATTTATCTATTTCCGCTGCAAGGTAAGTTTCCCTTTCCATGTAACTTAATGGAGTCATTGGTACTCTTACACTTGCGTTCTCACGCTCCCATTCGGCTTTATTACCGTTCTCTTTTCTCTTAATAGTTCTTCCACCACTAAGCATCATAGAAAAAAGATCTAAAAAATGTCTTGGGCCTACACCTACAAATGGTTCAAATTTTACTTTATCGTTAGCCTCATTAACATCGTCTTCATTAGCAAGGAAAATTGAATCAGAATGCAGTTCTGATGCTAGGCTTCTGGGATAAGGTTCTACAAACACTACTCTTGAGATACCTGAAGCGACAATGTGTTTTGCACAATTATGACAAGGAAATGTAGTGGAATAGAGAGTTCCCCCTCTTGGGGATACACCTGACCTAGCGCACGATATTATTGCCTCCATTTCAGCGTGCACAGCTCGCCCATATTCAGTAATATCAAATACCCCTGTATTTCTGAGTAAAGTTTTTCCTTCTTTTAATAGCTCTTCTTCACCTTTGTCATCAAATTTTTTCATAATTTTAACTATAATTTCATCTTTCCGTTTCTCGTTTGCATCGCATCCTAGCTTGTAATCACGCTTGTCTTTATCTTGGTGGTCTGCCCAATATAAACCACCACCTGAACAAGGTACGTCATTTGCTCCGGTTGATATAATTTCGTTATATGATGAAGTCACTACCGCCCCAACTTGTCGCGAAAGGTCACCGGAACGTAAAGAAGCCGCATATGCAATAAACATCGCGTATTCGTCTTTAGTTGGAGTTAACCAGGGTTTTCCAAAGATTAAGTCTAAAATTCGGGCTAGCTGACCCTCATAATCCTCTGCATCAATATTAACAAAAGCATCGGATAAATGAAACGCCTCGCGCATATGTTGCCCAAATTCAAACTCTTCAGATTCATCACGGGCTATTAAATTCTCCGCCTCCTCTGGTCGTATACCCTTTTGGTCAGTGAGATATTTCAATCTACGGGACCTTGATGAAGCAATCCCTATAAGATAGAATCCATCGCCATAAACATTACGCAATGTCTGTACTTCATCTGGATGTTTTATAGAGTCAAAAATATGTGCTACCTTCTTGGGAGGTTTATCATTGATATGCTTTTCGTAAACACTGCAAATACCAAGTGCTGCAACGAAGTCACCTCTTCCTGCTTTTTGTCTAGCCTCATTGCCAGCAGTCATTAATGAATCTATTCTTTTGTATTCTGTACTCTCGTCGATCGGAGTTTGCAGGCCTTCTATCTTCTTAATTAAAGAACTCAAACGAATATGATTAGATTTGTAATGAAACTGTCTAAGATAGTCTTTTAATACAGTTTGGACACTAGAAAGGTCTACTCCAACAGGAGCAACCAAACCAATCACAAACTCAGGATGTTCACTAAGATTGCTCACGGTTACTATTTCCTAAGCTAATCTTTGTGGTAATAGCTAAATAAGCAAGCTATTAGTACGCTATCTACACTGTTAATATACCATATGATTAATACTGGTGTAAATAACCATTTATTGTTTTCCTAGCGTCCTGTTAGTATGGTACGACGCTGGGGCGGCTGAACATTCTGAGTTAATGTGACATTGAACGAAGTATTCTGAGAACATGATACTAATTTGTAGCAGGCCTGATTGGTATGGTGTCCCTGGAATTTAGAGAACTATATATACTTCTGGAAGGAGTAATAATACACATGAATACTGAAGAATTTCGTAAAGCAATAGCTAAACAACAAGAGAAATGGAACAGCAAAGAGTTTGATTCATTCTTTAAATATTTCAGCGATAATCCAGACGTTATAGAAGGAATATTTAAGAACCAAAAGATAAGGTTTACGCAACCACGTGCTTTAAATGATCCTTTGGAATTCAGCCCGACGTTTTTATTTAATGACCCTGATACGGCTTACCAGTCATACGACTTGGATGGAATACGGTTACCAACTATAGAACTTTTTTATCGAGTGCAAATAATTGAATCACAGATAAATCATTACGGGATATTATCACTCACCAAAATTCCGGACTCTTTTGACATGTGGAGTCAATATTCAAATGGTCACAGAGGATTCATAATCGAATTTAAAAAGGATTTTTGGAAGTATCCAAGTATGAAGTCAACAGAAGGTGAAAAATACCGAGTTCGCAAAGTGGAGTATGTCGAAAACTATTCTATTAATCTTGATGAATTAGCTGACGGTAGTAGTCACATTTCCAAAGCCAGTATTCATGATGAGCTATTTTATAAAAAGACCTCTCGTTGGGAGCACGAGAATGAATATCGTATGGTAAGACCTTTAATTGATTCTCCCGACTACGTTGTACCGACTACCAGATATGTATTCACGGACGTGGGTGTCTACTTATTCCCATTTGATATTGAATGCATTTCCAGCATTGTTTTGGGGGCTAATATGTCTGTGGAGAATAAGAAAACCATATCACAATTTTGTGAGAATCATAGTATTCCGTATAGCCAAGTCTTTCTCTTAAGGGATTACAAAGATAGATTGAATAAACCAACCGCATTACTTATTCTGCCTGCTGCTAATTTTAGGGATAAGCACAGTATCTTAAATGCTAAACCTCAGTCGTTTTGCAGTGACACAATTAAACTTGGTCATCAAACTACTCTACAAATAAAAGATATAAAAGAAGTACCTTACCATGAGGCATATCTTGACATTGCCGACGAGCTATATGAAAGCCTTTTAAGAGACAGTAGACCGTAATCCCCCCGCCTATCTGTCACAAAAATGACGCCACTTTCGACAAATGAGCGCCATGTGATGGCAAAAGGGGAAGGGTATTCTGGGGACATAATACCTGATTTGTAGTAGGCCTAATTGGTATGGTGTTCCCTGGAATTCGCTCTGCTATCCGGCAATGCCTAGAAGATTTCAAACCTCTAAAGCTTATTGACTTTCAATGTAAATAGTGTATAATAGAGTAAAACGGTGTAAAGAGTAATTGCTAATGGAAGATAAATACTACACGACTCAAGAGATTGCCGATATTCTAAAAGTGGATTACATGACGGTCTATCGTTGGATAAGAGCCGGTAAGCTAGATGCTTACCAGGTACAAAAACAGTACCGGATAAAAGAATCCGATTTCGAGAAGTTCATGGCGGCTAACAAAGCAAACAATAAGAGGAGCTAATAAGTCAAAATGGAGAATTATTATGGCTATTTTAAGTTTTAAGGGGAAGTCCTTTATCCAAAATTACCACCTAGCCGTTAAATACCACGAGCTTATTCCCAAGAAGACGAGGAGCCTGACAAAAAAGGTTAGCCTGAAGGACAACCTGATTATTCATGGCGATAATCTGAAGGCTCTTAAAGCCTTACTACCTACCTATGCTGGAAAGATAAAGTGTATCTACATAGACCCGCCTTACAATACCGGCAACGAAGACTGGGTATACAACGATAACGTAAACTCTCCTATGATGCAGGAATGGCTGGGCAATGTGGTTGATAAAGAAGACTTGACCAGACACGACAAATGGCTTTGCATGATGATGCCTCGTTTGAAGTTGTTGAGAGAGCTATTAAGTCCTGAGGGAAGTATTTTCTGCTCCATAGATGACTATGAGGTTCATAGCCTGAGGAGTTTGTTAGATGAGATATTTGGAGAAGACAATTTCATAGGACAATTGGTTTGGAGGAAAAGACCCAACCCCCCAAACGATTCAAAGTTCATTGGGCGTATACATGAATATGTGCTCTGTTATCGGAGGTCTGATACGTTGAACAACTTTTTCAAGCTGGATAGGCTTGATTTCTCGGCGTACTCAAATCCGGATGATGACATAAAAGGCGATTGGAAACCAACTCCTCTTATTCTAACAGACACGCAGGCGCGACCAAATTTAGTATACGAAGTAATTAGCCCAAGCGGGAAAACTTTTAAATGTGAATCGGGTTGGAGAATCGAGGAAGCACTTTTCAATGAACTAAACAAGAACGAGCAAATATATTGGGGGATTAACGGAAGTTCAACGCCAGTTCGAAAAAGGTACCTGTCGGAAGATCAAGGCATCCTACTGAATTCAATCGTGTTGGAATACGGCAGCACAATAACGGCTCGCAAAGAAATTAAGGAAATCTTCGGCAAATTGGTTTTTGACACACCTAAACCCACTAAACTGATTAAAGCCTTAATTAGATTGTCCACGGACAACAATTCTTTGGTCTTAGATTCATTTGCCGGATCTGGGACCACCGCACATGCTGTGTTAGACCTGAACAAAGAAGAGAATGGTAATCGTAGATTTGTTCTTGTAGAGTGCCTTGACTATGCGGATAACATAACCGCCGAGCGTGTCTGCAGAGTAATCAAGGGTGTGCCTGACGCTAAAGATGAGAAATTAAAGAGTGGTTTAGGTGGTTCGTTTAGCTTCTTTGAACTTGGCGAGCCTATAGAACTTGAGAGCATCTTGAAAGGTAGTAAATTACCCAACTATATGGATTTAGCCCGCTACGTTTTTTATACCGCTACTGGAGAAGAGTTTTTACCAGAGCAAGTGGATGAAAACAAGCACTTCATTGGTGAATCCAAAGAATATGAAGTATATCTATTCTATAAACCAGACCTTGACTACTTAAAATCTACCGCTTTGACGCTGGACATTGCTAAGGGACTAGGCGAGTACACTGGAAAGAAGAAACTGGTTTTCGCTCCTACCAAGTATCTTGACCTTAATGATAGTGAGCTTCTTACCAAGCACGGCTTAAAAGGCATCGAATACTGCCAGTTACCTTTCGAGATTTATAAACTCAGAGAGTAATTATGGAACTCAAAGGATACCAGCAGAAGACGCTGACTCAAGTTAAGGTCTACCTGGAATGGCTTACCAAAGCTAAAGAGGAAGCTACTAGAAGGCAACCACTGCCTTCTGAGTTTGCCGATATTGAATCTTTCGACTTCCCTAAAGCTGCTTGGGGTAAGTATTGGGGTAGTACTCCAAAACCTTATCACTCAAAACAGAATGGCTTGGGGGAAGGACTGCCCGATTTTTATATCAAGATTCCAACCGGTGGGGGTAAGACATTACTGGCTTGCCACATTATTGACCTAATTAACCGCATCTACCTCAAGAAGCAGACCGGCATAGTCCTATGGATTGTGCCCACAACTCAAATCTACAGGCAGACGCTAGAAGCTCTCAGGAATAGAGACCATCCATACCGGCAAGTACTGGACATGGCAAGTGCTGGACGAACTATCATATCTGAGAAGATGCGGAGGTTTTCAAAGCTTGATGTTGAAGAAAACCTGGTTGTCATGCTTTTGATGCTGCCATCAGCCAATCGAAGAATCAAAGAGGTTTTGCGGATATTCCACGACAACGGCGGTTTTACCGATTTCTTTCCCCCCGAAGATGATTTGAAAGGAAACGAAGAACTACTAGGGAAGTTCCCTAATCTGGATTGCTTTGGCGAAGACGGAGGATTCTTCGGCAAGGTTGCTATGACTTCACTTGGGAATACGCTCAAGACACTCAAACCCATCATCATTATAGACGAGGGACATAAAGCATACAGTCCAGGGGCACGAAAGACCATCAGGGACTTCAATCCACCAATCGTAGTTGAGTTATCGGCTACACCGCCTGAACAAAGCAATATCTTGGTCGAAATAAGCGGACAGGAACTCAACCGCGAAGAGATGATTAAACTCGATTTGCACGTATTCAACAAGTCCAGCCTGAAATGGCAAGACGTTTTGAGAGAGGCTGTAAAAAGACGAGACGACCTTGAAAGCAAGGCGCTTGAATATGAAGCTAATACCGGAATCTATATTAGACCGATATGCCTGATACAAGCCGAGCGGACTGGCAAAGAACAGAGAGGTACTAGATATATCCACGCCGAAGATGTGAAAGATTACCTGATAAAACAAAGTGGCATGGCTCCGGAGCAGGTAGCGATAAAGAGTAGCGAAACGGATGATATTGAGGGCATAGATTTGCTTAGCCGTAGCTGTCCGATTCGCTTCGTTATCACTAAGCAAGCTTTACAGGAAGGCTGGGATTGTCCTTTCGCCTATATCCTGACCGTGCTTACTAACCCGAACTCGCAATTGAGCATGACTCAGTTGGTGGGTCGTATTTTACGACAACCTTATGCGAAGAAAACAAAAACAATCGAACTGGATGAAAGCTACGTATTCTGCTTCAAACCACGGGCGTCTGACCTTCTTGAAAGCATTAGGAGAGGGTTTGAGAATGAGGGACTTGGTGATATAGCCGGTAGAGTAACGATAGATAAAGATGACACGGGATTACCAGAGACCAGCTTGAAAACGGTGGGTTATAGAGACCGGTTTAAGCATTTTGAAGGCAAACTATATTTACCGAAGTTCGTTATCCAGGAGAACGATAGCTGGCGTGACATTAATTATGAGACTGATTTGTTACGAAGAATAGACTGGAATCTTGTTGACCTGGACTATGTATTCAATCTGGCTCTGGATAAGAAACCGCCTGTGGATAGGGAAGTTGTGTTAGAGCTTTCTGATGATAAAAAAGAGGTTATAAGGGAAAAGAAGCGAGCATTTGAAACACTGACAGCTTGGCAAATAGATACTGTGTTTATGACCAGACAATTGCTCGACATAGTTCCAAATCCTTGGACAGCTTATGAAATCTGTGGCAAGACCGTAAAAGCTTTGACAAAGAGATACGGCGCAACGATTGTCAGTTATAACCTTGCGTTCTTGATTGAGGAACTGAGGAAGCACTTAGAGAACGAACGGGATAGATTAGCCGAAATCGTTTTCCGTGACCTGATTGCCAAGAAAATACTTTGGTTCTTTTTGATTGCAGACAAAGGTGGTTATAGGCTACCAAGCCGGCTACGCATTAAAAGAGATACCAAGCGACTCGTTAGAACAGATAACTCTCAGTTAGAAAGAAGCATATTTGAAGAAGTACCTGATGAGGGGATAAACGAAGTAGAAAAGTCAGTAGCTATCTGCCTTGATGAGCAACAAAAGCTTCTATGGTGGTATCGCAATCTAGCTCGGCAAGATTACTTTATTCAAGGCTGGAAGAAAAACAAGGTTTATCCTGATTTCATATTCGCCGATATGTCGCCTAGTAATGTTAATGATTATGATTCCATATATGTTATCGAGACTAAGGGGTTACACTTGAAGGGTAGCGAAGATACCGCATACAAAACAAGCATCTTCGACTTCTGTAATAGCTTAGGTAAGCAAAGAGATTGGCGTGAACTTAACTTAGAATTCAAGGATAAAAGGATTGCATTCCATGTTATCTATGAAGACGAATGGAGAAATAGAATTAACCAGATGCTAGGCTAGTAGTGAGTTAGATATGACCAAAGCAGTAATTCTAGCTCGTGTCTCAACGGTCAAGCAGGAAAAGGAAGGGTTATCCCTGAAAGAAATCCAGTTCACTCTTGGTATTCTAGGGAAATAATACCTAATTTGTAGCAGGCCTAATTGATATGGTGTCCCTGGAATTCCTAGCGGCTTCATCCACATCTGGGGGCTGCCGGCGAGAACCCAGGCAAAGGTGCAGCCAGAACCACCTGAATATCATAAGGTTGAGGACAGAAGTATGGCAATGGGGATTGAATACATACTCTCGGTGTAATCAGTAAGAGAAACTGTTCGTTAATATGAATTTTCTGAGGCTGTTAAGGGGATGGAAGTCAACTTAGCTGAACTACTGGAAGAGTTACTTAGCGGAAACAAACACAAGGGATTTGCCGCAAGACTGAAGTGTCTTGATTGTGAGCCGGTTATTGATGGAGTCGACCTCTTTGGCAAATTCTTCTATCTGCCGTTTAGATCTGGAAAGACAACAGAAAAGGAATTCGTCGATTACCTATATGGCAAATTGGTGTATTTTTGCATTCCTCGTAGTGTTTTTAATGAAGCCTTGGAGAAACTAAAAGAAACTGGGCAGATTGAATATATCCAGAATCTTTTGGATGAGGCAAAGAATCTATTTGTTACAGCCGGTGTCAAAGGATATAGGAGTGGAGAACCCGGCGAGTTAATACTATTCATCTTGCTTGAGGCAGCACTCGGGGCTCCTCAAATAGTAAGCAAAATGTACTTAAAGACGAGTGAAGAGATGCCTGTTCATGGGAGTGATGCTATTCATGTGTCATTTAACCCAATTACTGAAACGCTCTGTGTTTATTGGGGGGAAGCTAAGATACATCAGCAATTATCGTCAGCTCTAGATGATACATGCGAATCAATAGTGTCTTTCCGTGAAGAGATGGAAGGAGATAGAAGGTCAGCTCGGAGTAGAGATATAGATATCATCAGGGACCATGCAGACATAGCAGATGGACCATTTAAAGAGGCTCTCATGAAATATTTCGACTCATATGAAGAAGAATATAACAAATTAGAAGAGTGTCACGCATGTTTTGTAGGGTTTGAATACTCAGTCCTTTCTAGTATCAATATGCTAGATAAGGATAGCATTGATGAAGCATTTCAGGAGAAATATTCAGCAAGGGCAGAGTCCGCCATGTCACTATTCGCAGACAAAATACGGGAAAGCAAACTCCATGACAACAAATTTGCGCTTTTCCTTTTGCCTTTTGTCAACGTAGAGAATTTTAGGAAAATGTTCTTCTCAAAGATAGGGCAAGGAGTACCTGGATGATTAATGAACTAGCAGAGCGAATCTGGAGGCACGAAGAATTTCACAGGGACTACGAATTGTTGAGAGATGATATTTTACGTAGCAACCTGAGGCTTGCGAGGAACGGAAACAACCTAAAAAGTCACGAATGTATGGGTCGCCTATTACAAAGTGCGACTTGCTTCTCTGCATGTACGAATCGGTCCTATAGAGAGGCAGCATATAGGATTGCAACGGCATGTTGGATGCTGTTTGGGGAAGAATATGACAATGTGAGAAATATAGCGGACCTGATTTTAAGGAGGTTGGGAAATTTCCCAACAAGTGATCTGTTATCAGCGTCAGCAGAGCGCAGGGGTGAACTGGGAGAGCCAAAGTATCCAGCAGCGCTGTGGTTCGAGGTCAACGCACGGCAGGGCTTTAACACTGTAATAGTGGCAGGAGAAGAAAAACTAGTCTTGACGAACTTTCAGCGAGGGCTTTGGGAATATTTGAAAGGGGGAAAATCCGTCACTGTTAGCGCGCCGACATCAGCAGGAAAATCTTATGTACTCCAATACTTTCTGGCATCTGAATGTGCTAGCAGACAGAAATATAATGCCTTGTACGTCGTACCTACTAGAGCGCTAATCAACCAAGTATCGTCAAACCTAGATGCAATCTTGAAAAAACTAGGTGAGACTAAAGCGATCACTTTAACAATACCGGTACCAACGTCTGAGGTGAATGCAGATAAAGTAATATATGTCTTGACACAAGAACGTCTGCAACTACTGATGGAGACAGATACAAACAATCGATTCGATCTGTTAATAGTGGATGAATCTCAGATAATAGCAGATGATAGCAGGGGTATTGTATTACAAACCGTTGTGGAGAAGGTGCTAGGCTGTTGGCCTGACACACAAGTGATGTTCGCGTCACCATCAACAGAAAATCCAGAAATATTACCAGAGGTCTTTGGGATTGAGCAAGTTAGTACAATAAATGAAAGAGAGTGTCCTGTTGCACAAAACCGTATACTACTGGACATTACAGATGAAAGACCAAAGGAAGTAGATATTTCAGTTGCCCCTAATGAGAGTGAACGTAGGTCTATTGGGACACTAAAATTACCGGATAGTCTATACGAGCAAGCCGATATGTTAGCATACTTGACTTGGGTATTCGGAAAAGATGAAAAAAATCTAACCTACGCAAGTACCCCTTCTAGGTGTGAAGTCGTGGCAAGCAAGATCAGTCAATTGGTAGAGGCTAAGGGTGGTAGAGAAGTTCACAGTGACTTGCGTGACTTTGCACATTTTGTTAAAGAGCATATTCACCCAGACTATATTCTAGCTGAAGTATTAGATAAAGGAGTAGCTTTCCACTACGGCAATATGCCAACACTTATAAGGAGGACAATAGAGCGGTTATTTGAGGTAGGCCAAATAGACTATTTAGTGTGTACAAGTACTTTGCTTTATGGGGTTAATCTTCCTGCGAAAAATATGTTCATGTTAAAGCCGAGCAGAGGTCGAGAGTGGGGATCAAACATAGATGTACCGATAACATCGTTTGAGTTTTGGAATCTCAGTGGAAGAGCTGGTCGTTTAGGTAAGGATTTTGAGGGTAACATTTTTCTAGTGAACTACAATACCTGGGGTGTAGATCCTCTAGAAGACGAGAGACAAGAAAGAATACGACCTTCACTGGCGAAGCATCTGGAAGAACATTCAGATAAAGTATTAGAGTTTATCAAAGACAGAAAACATATTGATAGGAGAGGGGAAGGTCAACAAGGACTGGGAAATACCTTCGTAATGTTACTAAATGATTATCGTGACGGGGTGTTAGAAAAGCGACTTAGTCAGTTTGGTCCGGGGCTTAACAAAGAGACGAAAGACCAAATATCCGAGGCAATAAAAGAAGCATCGGAAAGTGTAAAAGTCCCCGCAGAGATATTAAAGAGAAATATCACAATATCGCCGCTCCGACAGCAAAGAATGTTAGAGTATTTAACTCGTGAAATTGCTAATGGCGGACCGTCTGGGATAGTTCCGTTACATCCATTAGCAGGTGAAGCCTATGGGAGCATAGGAAAAATGTTTCGAAGAATAGATTTACACTTTGAGGGAACAAGTAATAGGAGTTACGAATACTTCACAATGCTTGCATTCCAATGGATGCGGGGGGAGCCGCTCAGGCGTCTGATAGATGAAGCATGGCGGCGAAAAAAGCAAAAAGCCACAAGGAGAGTGACGATAGGACCAGTAATACGTGCGCTAATGGACAATATCGAACAAGGACTAAGATTTAGATATTTAAGATATAGCAGTTGCTATATTGATCTATTAAAGTTCGCACTTAGTGAGGCGGGGCAAGAGGAATGGGTTGAGAGAATACCGCCGATACCTCTTTATCTGGAACTGGGCGCTTGTTCGAACACTATGGTCAATTTGATAGGTATTGGGTTATCCAGAATCACTGCGGGTATAATAGCGGAGAAAGCAGTTAATAAAGAGATGGGACGTTCAGAAGTATTGGAGTGGTTAAAGCGTCAAAATCTTCGCGCTTTGAATGTCCCATCTGTTTGCATTCGGGAGGTGGAAGAATTATTATGATTTTAAACACATTTTTACGTAGTAATGTATGCAATACTACCCCCTGCAATTAAAATAATACCAACCTCAACCGAGCAGAGTCTATAAGCATGTCTAGTTGACTCAGGCGAAGGATTTGGGGTACGCTACAAGCAACTGTTGCACTGACGGAATCAAACACTTCTTCTCAAATAAAAGTTCGAGAACTGTCCCCCAAGGCCTAGCTGTGGGAATTCGAACTGCCGACTGACTTCCTCTCATCTAACATTCCGTCAAAAAGTTTAGACAGGCGCGATGTCCTCAGGCTTCAAGCAGATGCTGCTGTTAAAAATACGGGCAAAACAATACACTCAAAACGACGGTCAGGAAAGCTACAAGACAGGGGCTATGCTTCCACATTTAACCCTCGGCTAGTGGTCACGGAATACCTTTGCAGATATAGACTCCTCTCGTCCTTGAAGAGCCGGGGAGAAAGGGTGACCTTCTCGTTCAAAATCGGGGAGATACTCTTCTGCCGCCCCCATTTCCTGCACCCAACCGTTTTCTATTCCCAGGTCGGTTAGCAGCCGGAGGACC
>JAUWQP010000073.1 GCA_030611015.1 Chloroflexota bacterium
CCCCGGCTAACCGAATGGCTTATAGAATATAACTTCAACCGCCCGCACCAATCTCTTGCCTATCTTACTCCGGTAGAGTATATTGAAAAAGAACTTGTTAAGATCCGTAGTCCAGTGTTACCTATGTGGTCAGCCACCACAAAAACTTGACAAAATTAAGCTATGATGTTAGAATCTGTGGTTTACGTTATGCTCCTAGTCTCTTTTAGCTTTATTATTCTAAATTTTCCCAGTTAGTGCCTTCAAGATATTGTTTTGAAGAAGAATCAAGATCGTTTCTTCTATGCTTAAACATAAGTTGCTGAAGTCCTTCGCAAAATTGCCCGAGACTCTAGAAATACCTGACCTTATCCAGGGCCAGCTTGATTCCTTTCGTTGGTTCCAAGAAGAAGGTTTGAAGGAGCTATTTGAGGAAATCTCACCAATTCAAGATTATACTAACAACAGGCTGGAATTATATTTCGTCGATTATGAGTTTCGAGAGCCTCCGCATTCTATCTCTGAGTGTCTTGAACGGGGCATGACATATTCCTCTCCTATTCATGTTACTGCGCAACTATTGGTCAAAGAGACGGGGGAGATCAAGCAACAGGAGTTGTTCTTTAGTGATTTCCCTTTAATGACGGATGTCGGCACTTTTATTATTTCTGGAGTAGAGCGGGTAGTAGTTAATCAATTGACTCGTTTTCCCGGCGTCTATTTCACGTTAGTGGGGGATCCTTCAAGTGGGAGAGAATTGGGCTTTGCTAAGCTTGTTGCTGAACATGGAGCATGGCTTGATTTTGACACCTCTAATCGAGGCGTGATTTCAGTCAAGGTGAGTGGCAAACGAAAGATACCAGTTACTACTTTGTTGCGTGCCATAGGCTTTGAGAGCGATGAGGCCTTGTTTTCCCTTTTCCAAGATGTGGATAATGCGCCTAAGCATGCTTTTATCCGCTCTACAATAGAGCGAGATCTTTCGATTAAAAGCAAGGCTGATGCACTGTTCGATATTTATAGAAAATTATCCTCCGGTGAAGCTCCTAGTCTTAGTAGTGCCCAGACCTTGCTCAACAATTTCCTATTTAATCCTCGCCGCTATAGCTTGGGCAAAGTTGGTCGTTACAAGCTTAATAAAAAGTTAGGCCTTAATATCCCTGGGAATTGTACTGCCTTAACCCCGGAGGATTTGGTGCAAATAATCCGCCGTATCATTGCAGTTAACCTTGGCACAGAAACTCCTGATGACATTGATCATTTAGGCAATCGAAGAGCCCAAGCAGTAGGTTTTCTAATACAAAAACAATTTCGTATTGGCTTATTGAAATTGGAGAGAGCTATTAAAGAGCGGATGAGTATTCTTGGTCCCGAGGCAGCAACTCCTGCTGCTTTGATCAACATTCGTCCTGTAGCAGTCGCTATAAGGGACTTCTTTGGTCGGTCGCAGCTATCTCAATTCATGGATCAAACTAATCCGCTAGCTGAACTAACTCACAAGCGTCGTCTTTCTGCCATGGGTCCCGGAGGTCTCTCAAGAAAACAGGCTGGATTTGAGGTTCGTGATGTACATCATTCTCATTATGGTAGGATTTGCCCTATAGAAACACCTGAGGGGCCAAACATTGGTCTTATTGGCTCTCTAGCTACTTACGCTTCGGTTAATGAATATGGTTTTATAGAGACGCCATATCTAAGAGTTGTCCACGAGGTCTCCAATATTGTGGAAGAGTTACAAGGGAGAACAATCAGGGAGGATATAGTAGATAGTGTGGGCAAACTCGTGGCCAAGGCTGGAACATTAATCACAAAGCAGCTTGCACAAAGATTATCTTCTCTGCCAGTTCGGAATGTTAAAGTGATTCCTTTTGTTTCCAACCAAACCACTTATCTGGCAGCCGACGAAGAAGGTCAATATGCCATTGCCGCAGCCAATACTCCTCTTAATGAAAGAAATGAGTTTGTTTATGACAAGGTTGAGGTTAAGAGGGGAGATAGATATTTCAAGGAGTCAATAGACAAAGTAGACTTTATCGATGTTTCACCAAAACAGCTATTTAGTGTAGCTGCTTGTCTTACTCCTTTTCTTGAGCACGATGATGCTAATCGGGCTTTAATGGGCTGCAACATGCAACGACAAGCCGTGCCATTATTACGTCCTGAGTGCCCTTTGGTGGCTACTGGTATGGAAAGAGAGGTGGCTAAATATAGTGGGCAGGCGATATTTGCCCCTTACGATGCCGTGGTCACCTCGGTGACAAGCTCAAAAATAGCAATCAAAAATGGAAGAGGTGAAGAGCAAGCATTCGATTTAATCAAGTATTCCAGGACTAATCAAGAGACGTGCATCAATCAACGTCCTATCGTAAACAAAGGTGACCAGGTTAAGAAAGGGCAGGTGTTAGTGGATAGTTTTTCTCTAGATGGTGGAAACCTCGCCTTGGGCCAAAATATCATTTGTGCCTTTATGAGCTGGGAAGGATATAACTTTGAAGACGCCATTATTATTAGCAGGAGGCTGGTTAAGGATGATGTCTATACTTCCGTTCACATTGCAAAATATGAGATAGAGGAGCGTGATACTAAGCTTGGTCCTGAAGAAATCACCAGGGATATACCTAATGTAAGCGAAGAGAGCCTCGCTAATCTTGATGAAGTGGGTATTATACGTATCGGAGCTGAGGTTAAGCCCAAAGACATTCTGGTTGGAAAGATTACTCCCAAGGGCGAAACTGAGCCTTCAGCGGAAGAAAAATTGTTACGAGCTATATTTGGTGAAAAAACGCGGGAGGTGAAAGATAGCTCTCTCAAAATGCCATCAGGAGAGTGGGGGAGGGTAATCAGGATTAAAATCTTTTCCAGGGATAACCACGATGAATTACCTGCCGGGGTGAACAAACTTATACAAGTGTGGGTTGCTCAAAAGCGCAAAATCTCAGTGGGAGATAAAATGTCAGGGAGACATGGCAATAAAGGAGTTGTTTCCATCATATTGCCTGAGGAAGACATGCCGTTTTTGCCAGATGGTACGCCTGTAGATATTATCCTTAATCCTCTCGGTGTTCCCTCCCGTATGAACATTGGGCAGATCTTGGAAGCTCATTTGGGGTGGGCAGCTCAGACACTGGGTTTTACGGTTATTAATCCTATTTTTGATGGAGCTGATGCCCTGGCTATTGAGGATGCCTTAGCCAAGAGTTGGATAGCTTGGAAGGCTAATGCTGTTAACTTGAACCCTGGAAGTCCAGAGAATGCCGGGACTGATCTAGAAAAGGTCGGAGAATGGATTTCTCGTCATGGATTTGATGCCAGGGAGATAATGGATGAAGGACATACAGGTGCAGCTAGAAGAGCTTCCCTCTGTATATGGCTTGAGGAACTGGGTATATCTGATAGTCATCAACTTAGAGTTCTCGATGATAGAGATTTAGAACAAATAGCACAAAAGGTTTATAAAGAAAAAAAGCTCTATCCTCCTACTTTTGGCAAAATGGAACTTCGAGATGGGAGAAATGGCGAACCGTTTGATAAGCCGATAACCGTGGGTAATCTCTATATGATGAAACTCATTCACCTTGTTGGTGATAAGGTACATGCTCGTTCCACTGGCCCATACTCCCTTATCACCCAACAACCGCTGGGTGGAAAGGCCCAGTTTGGTGGTCAAAGGCTTGGCGAGATGGAGGTATGGGCATTGGAAGCGCATGGCGCAGCTCATACACTTCAGGAGATGCTCACAATAAAGTCAGATGATGTGATGGGACGAGCTAAAGCTTATGAATCTCTTGTCAAAGGCGAAGATATTCGACAGCTTGGTATCCCAGAGTCAACCAAAGTTTTGTTCATGGAGTTGCGTAGTTTCGGTTTTGCTGTTGAACTACTTAGCGAGGGGGAAAATGTCTCAATTTGATGGTGTCAATGGTATTCGAATAAGCCTGGCCTCACCGGAACAAATCAGGAGCTGGTCTCATGGTGAGGTAACTAAAGCAGAGACGATAAATTACCGCACTTTGAAGCCAGAAAGAGATGGGCTATTTTGTGAAAGAATTTTTGGCCCTGTTAAAGACTTTGAATGTCATTGTGGCAAATATAAAAAGACGAGGTATAAAGGAGTTACTTGCGAGAAATGTGGTGTGGCGGTAGCTCATTCCAGCATACGCCGGGAACGCATGGGGCATATTGAACTGGCTGCGCCAGTTACCCATATCTGGTTTGTTAAGTTAGTACCAAGCCGGCTTGGATTGCTCCTCGATCTGTCTCCCCGGGATCTGGAGGGGGTCATCTATTTTGCGCGGTATATTCTTATCTCTGTTGATGAGGAGGCCAAACAGAAGAAGCTTCGACAACTTGAGAAAGAGGTAGTTCAAAAAATTGCCGAGCAGAAAGAACATCTAGACGAGAAAATCAAAGAATTCGAAGCTGCAGACCTGGAGGAAGAGCTTAAGATAAAAGAGGTGAACGAGCTTCGTGCTGGCTTTATAGAAAGAAAGGGAAAACTTGAAGAAGAGCTAAAGGCAAACATTGAAGAGATAGAAAGCCTTCAGCCGCTAAAATTGCTTAACGAAGAAGAATACAGAAGACTTAAAGATAAATGTGGTGCTATTTTTGAAGCTGGCATGGGAGCTGAGGCTATTCTACAGATATTGAAGCAAATAGACATAGATGCTTTGCACCAAGAGCTTCGTGAGCAAATCTACAGCACCTCGGGAGGATACCGTAAGAGGGTCAGCCAACGGCTGCAATTAGTTGAAGCTTTCAAGCTTAGTCGGAATAAGCCTGAGTGGATGGTTTTAACTCTGCTTCCTGTACTACCCCCGGCGCTTCGTCCCATAGTCCAATTGGATGGCGGTCGCTTTGTTATTAGTGACCTTAATGACCTCTATCGGAGGATTGTTAATCGCAACAACCGCCTTCGCCGTCTTATGAGGTTAGGTGCGCCAGAAATAATTATCCGAAATGAGAAACGCATGTTGCAGGAAGCTGTTGATGCTCTTATTGACAATGGGCGGAGAGGACGCGTAGTTACCACTGGTAATAAACATGCCTTGAAATCTCTTGCTGACATCTTAAAGGGGAAGCAAGGACGGTTTCGGCAAAATCTTCTCGGTAAGAGAGTAGACTACAGCGGTCGCTCAGTCATTGTTGTTGGTCCTAAACTCAAACTTCACCAATGTGGTTTGCCACGCCATGTTGCCTTAGAGCTATTTAAGCCTTCGGTTATGCACAAACTCATAAAGAATGGATATGCCAATAACCTGAAGAGTGCCCGGCGTCTGGTGGAAAGCGGTAGCTCTGAGGTTTGGGATGCACTATATGAAGTAGTTAAGGAGCGCCCTGTATTGCTTAATCGTGCCCCCACATTACATCGCCTCAGCATTCAAGCCTTTGAACCCGTGTTAATTGATGGCGATGCTTTTCAACTTCACCCTTTAGTTTGTACCGCCTTCAATGCCGATTTTGATGGTGACCAGATGGCAGTTCATGTGCCCTTATCCAGGGCTGCGGTGAAGGAAGCCAGGGAACATATGCTTAGTCCTTACAATATGTTACTACCAAGTTCTGGTGATCCTGTGACAACACCCACCCTAGATATGGTTCTGGGCTGCTATTATCTTACCATTTTGAAGCCCGGAGCCAAAGGGGAAGGGAAAATCTTCAACAATTTTGACGAGGCTAAGCTAGCTTACGAATTCGGCATTATCGAACTTGGTGCTGAAATTGTTGTGCCAGATTCTTCGCTTCGATTCAATCAGGATTCAGATGGGGGGAAGATAAATACTACAGTGGGCAGGATCTTATTTAATGATGCCTTGCCTCCGCAACTTCGCTTTTACAACAAAATAGTAGATAGAGCTTCTTTAAGAACATTAGTCTCTGATTGCATCCGTTTGTTGGGCAACGAAGGTACTGCGAGTGTCCTCGATAGACTTAAGCAATTAGGGTTTGACTATGCTACAAGGTCAGGCGTTTCCATTGCTATGAATGATATTGAAGAGCCTCCAGACAAGCACGAACTTCTTAAAGAAGCCGAGGAGAGAGTTAGCCTTATTGAGGAGCAATTTAACCATGGCTTGATTACTGAAGGTGAAAAGTATGAAAGCGTAATTCAGGTATGGATGGAGACTACAGACAAGATTACTGAAAGTATATCAAGGGCACTAGACCCTCATGGTAGCGTCTACATGATGGCTACATCGGGCGCCAAGGGAAATATTTCTCAAATTAGGCAGATGGCAGGAATGCGGGGGTTGATGACTGACCCCTCGGGGAAGATAATGGATTTTCCCATTAAATCGAGTCTCCGCGATGGACTGTCGCCCATGGAGTATTTCATTTCTACCCATGGTGCTCGCAAAGGACTAGCTGATACTGCCTTGAGGACATCGGATAGTGGTTATCTTACCAGGCGCCTTGTCGATATAGCTCAAGATGTCATTGTGGCTGAAACAGATTGTGGTACCACCGAGGGAGTTTGGATATCCCGGGAAACTGCAGGCGGTTCCCTCCCCCCGTTTGAAAACCGGATTACTGGCTACCTAGCGGCAAGTAAGATTGTTGAACCCGGTACAAATGCAGTCATTGTTGAACGTGGTGAGGAAATTGACGAAGATAAGGTGCATCAAATTATCGAAGCCGGCGTTACCCGGGTGCATGTGAGGTCGCCTCTTACCTGCCGTTCCCGACTTGGCGTTTGTCGAAACTGTTATGGAAGGGACCTGGGGAGGAAACAATTAGTAAAGCTCGGCACTGCTGTAGGAGTTATTGCTGCCCAGAGTATTGGTGAACCTGGAACTCAGCTCACTCTACGTACTTTTCATACAGGGGGCATAGTAGGTACTGATATCACCACTGGACTGCCTCGCGTTGAAGAGCTTTTTGAGGCTAGAACCCCAAGTGGCAGTGCCATAATTTCTGAAATCGATGGCACCGTTGAAGTGGCTCATACCAATGGGGAAAGCATAGTCAAGATCACTAGCTCTGAATTCTATTTAGATGAATACCCAATCCCACCAGGAGCGGAGCTAGCGGTAACTAATGGACAATCGGTGAACGCTGGCGACATTCTATTTTCTCTGCCAGAGAAAGCAGATGAGAGAGTACCAACACCGACAAGCCAAGGCGACAGTGAGGCAGAGCAATCTCAGCCTATAACGGCTAGAGTAGTTGGTCAAATCATCGCTGAGGATAGTCATATTTATGTTAGGTATGAAGAGAGGGAAGAAAGAGAATATAGCATCCCCCTTGGTGCATATTTGCTTGTCCAATCAGGGGATAAGCTCAAAGCAGGCGACAAGCTTACTAGAGGTCTTGTTGACCCTCATGATATCTTGCGTATTATGGGAAAAGATGCAGTGCAGCAATATCTGATTGATGAAATACAAAAAGTATATCGTGCGCAAGGGGTAACTATACATGACAAGCATATTGCTGTCATTACTCGGCAGATGTTAAGCAACGTGAGAATTATTTCCTCAGGAGATACAAAGCTCCTGCCTGGCGAGTTAGTTGATCGATTTGACTATGAATATATAAATGGCAGGGGACGGGCTGAGGGAGGCGAGCCAGCTACGGCTCAAGCTGCGCTTCTCGGGATGACCAGAGCTAGCTTAAGCAAGGACAGCTGGCTAGCAGCTGCTTCTTTCCAAGAAACCGGCCGTGTTCTTGTTAATGCCGCGATCAAAGGCAAGGTGGATAGGCTTCGCGGACTCAAGGAAAATGTCATCCTTGGTAAGCTCATACCATCTCAAGTGCTCTCTGTAGATTCTGACGACATAAAGAAATTGAAGATAGGTGATGTCGAAGAGGAAATTGCGAATTTAGAATTAGAGAGTTAGTAAGATTTGCCCCAATTGAATTGGGGCAAAGGCTAGCAATGCGACTTATTTCAGGCAAAACAACAACCGAGGACAGCTTCATTGATTCTGACCTGCGTCCCAAACGCCTAAGCGAGTTCATAGGTCAAGGAAAAATTAAAGACAATCTAAAAATAGCTATTGTCGCTGCTCAAAAAAGAGGCGAGCCGCTGGACCATGTTATTCTTTATGGCTCTCCCGGTTTGGGAAAGACCACCCTTGCCTATATCATCGCCGCTGAGATGGGAGTTAACATTAAAGTCAGTTCCGGCCCGGCGATAGAGCGCCCCGGAGACTTAGCTGCTATCCTCACTAATCTTCATGAGGGGGATGTCCTTTTCATTGACGAGATGCACAGGCTCAGCCACACAATAGAAGAGAAACTCTATCCGGCGATGGAGGATTTTGTTTTTGACATCTTTCTTGGGAAAGGTCCAGCTGCTAGAAATTTGCGATTGAATTTGCCCCGCTTCACCTTAATTGGGGCTACTACGCGCTTTGCACTAGTGAGTCCTCCCCTTCGCGATAGATTTGGGGTGACATATCATCTTGATTTCTACGATGAGTCAGCAATACAGACGATTTTGGAGAGGTCAGCAACTATCCTTAAGGTAAAAGCAGAGCAAGAGGGACTTGTCCCGATTGCCCAGCGTGCTAGAGGTACTCCTCGAGTAGCCAATCGCCTCTTAAAGAGAATAAGGGATTATGCTCAGGTCATGGCAGATGGAGTGATCACCAAGGAAGTAGCTCTGGAAGGACTTTCAAAGCTGGAAATAGATTCTGTTGGTTTGGATGACATAGATCATAGAGTGTTGCATACAATAATTGACAAATTCGATGGTGGTCCTGTAGGTCTAGATACCATTGCTGCTGCTATTAACGAGGATGCTGATACTATTATGGATGTTTATGAGCCATACCTTCTTCAGTTAGGTTTTCTGGAACGGACACCTCGTGGTAGAGTAGCTGCCAGGCTTGCCTATAAACATCTGGGGCTGTCTTACAAAAGAGATATTCAGTCCCGACCTGGCTTGTGGAGTCAGGAACAGAGTTAATCTTCAGCCTTGTGCTCTAGCTTGCATCCATACCGGGGTGGCAAAGGCGAATAAAGAAAAGAGCAATATCAGCCAACCCCAGGGATGGATACTCCCTCGGCTTGTCGTGATTACCGCGAGTGAGATCACAAGCGGTGGAATTAATAAACTAATAATCTTATACCTGCGTGGCTTGAGGCGGATGAAGGCGATAGTTGCTCCTGCCAGAGCAATAAAACTAATCACGATCCAAAGTGCATTAGTTTGCAAGCTTGCCCACAACGTGCTAGCTGTCAAAAACGTATTTCCTGTGCCCAAGGATGAAAACCAACTTAATGTCACAAGTATAGGAGCTAGCATCAGTGATGCATATAGCCAATCCCGCCTTGCAGTCTGTCTCACTATATGGATAAAAACAAACAGAGCCAAGGGGATATAGATGAGCGCTGCTATCCAGCCCCAACCCTGGGGAAGGGAAAGCAGCAATATCCCGGTGATTACTACTGGCATAAGATAGTATCCTAACCAGGGGAAGAGCCATACTGGCTTGCCTCGCTGCCAACCATAAATTGCTATGCTAACGGTTAGCGCCACTATAATTGACACATATATGATATTTTGCCAGTAATATGAAGTGAAGAGCAAAGCGACAAGAAAGTGGGGCAAGGCACTGAAAAGTGCTTCTTTCCAGCTACCTTGAGCATGTGTTTCATAAATTTGCTGGGCAATCAGTTCAGGGGAGCCCAGAGATTGTACTGCGATTTTACTTGCTTCTTCTCTGCTTAGCCCCTTTTCTTCTAGCTCCTGCCTTTTATCTTCAAGATGTGTGTAAAGCTCCTCAGCCACGCCATCCCTTATAGTCTGATCAATCTTGAGGCAAGCTTTAAACCTGTTTAAATAATGGCTTATGTTACTTACCATTTTACTCCTAGATTGTTCCCGCTTGCATAACTGCTTTGACTGCCGTAGAAAAATCCTGCCATGTGGCTAACCTTGCCGCCAGGGCTTGCTGTCCCTTTGTAGTTATGTAGTAATAACGCCTTTGCTGTCCGTTGGGTAGTATCTGCCATTTACCTGTGATAAGGTTGTCTCGCTCCAGGCGGTGGAGAGCGGGATAAAGAGTACCTTCTTTAAATTGAAAATACCCATTACTCCTTTTCTCTAATTCCTTTACTATCTGGTAGCCATAGGTAGGCTCACGACTAATTAAGTAAAGCAGTAGAGAATCAGTGTTTCCTTTCAACAACTCACGCCCGTAGTTCATTCTTGCACCTCACTAGCAGGTTACCTTGTCTTTTACTATAGCATTGGCTAATTGTATTGTCAATACCTTGTACTCGTTCATATGATTAGTGACACCTCCTCCTTTCTTTTATTTTGTTGATGGAGCTTAAGAAATTCCTTTGGAGTAAGGTATCCCAGTGCCTGATGAGGGCGGATAGTATTATACACATTCTCCCACTTCAGCAA
>JAUWQP010000080.1 GCA_030611015.1 Chloroflexota bacterium
TGGACACCCTCATAGCAATGGCGATCTTGGTGCTCCTGACAATCGCATGGCTTGGCAAAGAGACCTTCGGTCAAAAGGGATAATAGATAAAGGTTCTACTACAAGTTTGCTTTCTGGTGACAGGCAGTGCCAGGGAAAATCAAACCTGAAGAAAAGTTCGGATTTTCCGCGGTTTCGGATAAAGGAATTGTCAGTGTTTTTGGTGTTATGATGTAAAGGAGGCAGATAATGAAGGCAATTGAATCGAGGGCTGAAGTTTACTTGATGGCTTTGCAATCTCTTTCTGAAGCAGAAAGGGAGGCAGTAATTACGCGTTTGTTGGAAGACCCTCAGCTCAAGGAAGATATTCTCGATTTAGCCGTCATCCAGCAGCGGCAAGGAGAACAATCCAGGCCTTTTACAGAATACTCGGCTGAAAGAAAAGAGCGGGCTCTTAAGGCGTGAAATACCAGGTCTGAATCATCCCTTTTGCAGAGAGGGAGATGGATAAGCTTCCAGCACTAATTCATAGACGTATCAGTAGAAGAATCCTCTTATTGGAAGACAATCCCAGACCCAGGGGCACAAGGAAACTTAGCGGTCATGAGGAATATCGCCTTAGAGCAGGCGATTATAGGGTCTTATATACTATCGATGACAAGGGGCATATGGTTACAGTCTTTGCTGTAGGCCATCGACGAGAAGTATATCGATAAACCGGTCTCGGTAGAAGGACCTGAGAAAATGCCTGAACTGCCCGAGGTAGAGACGATTAAGAACGAGCTTTCGCCTTGGGTCGTGGGGCAAAGCTTTACCGAAATCACTATCTTAGATGCTAAACTGGTATGCGGTGGTTCCGTTGAAGAAGTCCGTCGCGGGTTAATCGAGAAGAAAATAGAAAGCCTGGAACGCCGGGGAAAGTATCTCATCTTTCACCTATCGAATGGCAGGTCGCTGATTATGCATCTCAGGATGACCGGCAGCTTGCTGTTAAATCCCAGAGACGTGGGCCGCTACGCCCGGGCGGTTTTTCACCTCTCCAACGGGCATCGCCTTGTCTTCAGCGACCGGCGCCGATTGGGGTTGATATGGCTGGTAGATGATACCAAGGCTGTAGTTGGCAAGATGGGCCCCGAGCCGCTGGATGAAAGCTTCACCCCGGATATTCTGGAGCAAAGATTAAGCCGGCATCACATCCCCGTAAAAGCAGCGCTTCTCGATCAGTGTATCATCGCCGGAATCGGCAATATGTATGCCGATGAAGCCCTCTTTGCTGCTCGGATTCACCCCCTGAGAAAAGCCGATGACCTGTCGCCTGGGGAAGTGCAGACCCTATATCAAAGCATCCGCAGAGTTCTCGGGGCAGCCATCGGCAGCAAAGGCGCCAGCGTGGATACTTACGTCCGCCCTGAGGGCGAACTGGGCACAGCTCATTTTGATTTCAAGGTTGCTCATAAAGGAGGCGAATCCTGCCCCATTTGCGGTAGCACCATCGAGCGGGTCCCGGTGCAAAACCGCGGCACCTACTTCTGCCCCCGATGCCAGCCTTTCAGCTCCCGGCACTGAAAATAACAGATGCCCGCGGCAGTGTTCGCGCCAACGACCAGAGGCTTCCTAATCCCGTGGTTCGTCCAGCCGTATTTCTACATTATGAGTGGCCTCGCCAATACTTCGATACAATCTCAAGTTACCCTCAGACTTCACTGACCTGGGAAGTGGTATAATAGAAATACGACGTGTGCTGTGGTTGATAAGTAGTCAAACCAGTGGATTTGGGAGGATGGGCATTATGAATGTCTAGGAGGTGAAGTTATGCCATCTTGTCCTATTTGTGGAATTGAAGTGCGCGAAGGCACCGGGTTTTGTCCTAAGTGTTTGCGTCGGCTGATGACAGGGAAAGCCCCTAAAGGAAAGAGTAAGAAAAAGCTGGTAGGAATCATAGTAGCTTGTGTGATAGTCATAAGTGCAGTGATTGTCATAGCTACACACTTACTGAAGGTGCCGTCAGGAGGCGTAGCGGAGATTGAGTATGTTGCGGTCTCTGCCTATGGTTTTGCCGAAGAACTTTTCGACCCTGAATTGACAAGCTTACAGAGGGAGAACCTCTGGAAAGACTATGAAGGAAAGTTAGTTAAATGGACAAATGAACTTAAACATGTGTCATCAGAAAGAGAACGCCTGGTAGCTTATTTTCTTAATCCATTGGACTGGGCCCGAACAGAGGTCATGGCTGTTTTTGACGAAAGTCAGAGATCGAGCTTACTAGAACTTAATGAGGGCGACCTGGTTATTTACACTGGCGTCCTAGCTAGCTTCCGAGAAAATGAAATTAGCCTGACAGATTGTACTGTCGTATCCCTGCCTATTGTACCACTGTGGTGGAATGACGACATTGATACTCGCAGCAAACGAATTCTGGTTGGGGATGAAGTGCTCTGTCTCGGTCCAAGTACATATGACGATGCTACTGAATATCGCCCCCGTCTCCCCCCCAAAATTACAGCTATCAACGGAACAACAGGGGAGTTACTGTGGGAAGGTGAGAAAACAGAATCCGTCTTGGTGGGAATTGACTCCCACTATGCATACGCTTGGCATTCGGTACGTATTGTTCCGATGTCCGAGCCTGATTACCCCTGGTATTGGTACGCATCTAATATAACAGCTTTGGACAAAGTATCTGGTCAGATTAGCTGGTCCTCCTACCTCTCTGAGGGCGTTGATTGTCTAGGGCCAGATAGTTGCCTACCCGACGACTGGTCCCTGTCTGATTTTGTGAACTGCTGCATATTGAAAGAAAGTGTGAAGGAAGAGATAACTAACGAGGGTGAGCCTGGTCTGACTTTCCTGATAGATAGACCACCTCTCTCCGAACTAACTTATGAACATCAAGGGGTCATTTATAAGAGCGCTTGTGCTGTCTACGGAGGCGTAGGAAGGGAGTGCGGTGCATTTCAAGCTATTGACCAGGAAACGGGTGACGTCCTATGGATGATGACCTTTCGAGAAGCAGGTGTGAACGATTTTTCAATAGTTGATGGAATTCTATATGTATCAACCGATGAAGGAGTTGGTGCTTTTAAGCTCTAATTAATCAGTCTTAGCCCAAAGGCCTCTCGCCTTTGAGGTGCTCACCGGAATTTGGACAGCTTGTCAAAACTGAATCTAACAGGCCTCCAAAATCCAAATAGGTCAGAGATAGATATCTGAATATCGAAAGGGGGTATGCCCTTTGGATTGGGCGATGGACTCGCTCCAACCGTTGTTTATGTCTCGGTAGAGCCTCAAGCTATCCTCAGATCATACATCACTGTGTTCGTAGGGTTTTTTGGGCAGCCATTGGCAGCAGAGGCGCCAGCGTGGATACCTACGTCCGCCCCGAGGGCGAGCTGGGCACAGCCCATTTCGAGTTTAAGGTTGCCCATAAGGGAGGCGAGCCCTGCCCCGTTTGCGGCAGCACCATCGAACGGGTCCCGATGCAGAACCGCGGCACCTGCTTCTGCCCCCGATGCCAACCTTCCGGTTCCGGGCCTCTGATATAAAAGCTGGCAGCAGCTGGATTTGAACCAGCGACCAAAGGCTTCTTAAGCCCTTGGTTCATCTAGCTGTATCTTTACCCTATGAATGGTTTTGCCAATCTCCAAGAAATCCTCAAATGTCGGTTACTCCTGCCTTATTTGAAGACTGGAGCATAGACAATAGAGCAAAGAGACCTGCCACTCAACATTCGTGTTTGGGGAAGTGTTATAGAAGTATTATAATAGTAGTAAGCTGAAGACCATTCTGATAAGGTAGGGTATTATGAAAATCGCTGAAATATCAATAAACAACTGTTTAAGCTTTGGTAGCATAGGATTAAATGAGAGTAATAGTCTGTCATTGGGGGTTTTTAACCTCTTTGTTGGTAAAAACAACTCTGGTAAGTCAAACGTACTAAAGGCTTTACAACTTTTAGAATCGATATTAGCGCCTATTAACGCAAAGGTAAAATCACAAAGTTTCGAATTACCGCAACAGAAATTCCTAACTAACATTGACGACCTATTTTTTACTCAAGACAAAAAAAGAACCATAAACTTTTCATACACTCTATTGATTGAGGAGTCAGATAAGGAATTAGTGCACATTATTGAAAGTCACCCTGAAAATGAGAATGTAAATAATCCAACACTAATGCTAGTAAAGCTGAAAAGGAACTATCCCCAAAAAATAAAAATAGTTGGGGCTATAGAATTCCAGATAGCCCATGCTTCCGTAAAAATTGATTCCATATTTATATCGAACGACCACCAAACCTACAGTAAATATCCTCTTTTTGATAGACAAGATTCAATGGCATTAGTATTGGGGCATACGGCTGATCGGAAAGTCTGGAAAGTAGCTACGCATCTTAATGATAAGGATTGGGACAATGCGTACTCAAGGATTCATGCTTCAATAGCACAATTTCTAGGAGACATATATAACCACAATCTAAAAGACTCATTCATAAATATCCCCGCCAATCGTTCAATAGCACCGATAGGTGATGCTACTGTTGAAGCCTTGGTAAAACTGAGGGATGGACCACCTGAACATATTAAGTTGTATGATGCTATTATGGACGGTGTTAAGAAGCTCATTTTTGAGAGAGACAAGGTTAATCTTCGTTACGTATACCCTGAAGAGGGTGGCAAGCATAGAATGAAGTTTCAACTCGGTAAAGTTCAGCTGCCATTGAGCAGTTATGGGTCTGGTGTTGAACAAATACTTGCACTGGCGTCCGAGATAATGAAGAATGGCTCTAATAAAACAGTACTTATAGAAGAACCAGAAGCCCATTTCCACCCTTTATTGCAAAGACAGTTTATCAAGTTCCTTAATGACATTGAAAATGCGTTCGGGCATCAGTATTTTATTGCTACGCATTCAAGCACGTTTATTAACGAATTTGAAAGAATAAATGGCAATGTATTCTTTGTCCAGATGGTAACAAACGAAAAGGAACAATATGAATCAACAAACGTGACTCCTTTTAACCTGGAAGATGAAAGAACAATTCTACTTGACCTAGGAGTAAAACCCTCAGATATTTGCTTTGCTAATGGCATCTTAGTAGTGGAAGGTTCTACAGACGAGGCTGTTTACACAGATTGGGCTAGAAAAATGGGTCAACCTTTAGAAGATGCAGGTTTACTCACAATTGATGCAGAAGGAGCAGGGAATATCCATAAATACCTAAGTTCAGAGGTAATACAAAAAACATGTTTTGACCTGTTTGCCTTGTGCGACAAGAATGCTGAAGACGATTTGAGAGGAAAGCTGAAAGATATAGTTTCTGACGATAAAATTGTCGTGCTTGATAGAGGAGACCTTGAAGACTACTATCCCCGTGAGATTGTTATGGATTTCGCTAGAGAATTAGCAGCGAAAAGAGAATTAAACACTCCCACTAAAATTGCCATAGGAAACACAGTTCAAGTGTTAAATGAACTCAAAGGCAATGAAATGTGGAAGAAACCGCTAGCAAGAAAAATCATAGAGGAAATGACAGAAGCTCAAATAGAGCCAGAACTGAGAGAAAAAATAACGCAAATTTACAAGTCCGTTTGTTAAATCCACACAATTGACACCCACCACTGCGGGGGATATAATTCAGGCGTCGGAGGTGCGAGATGAATGATGAAATTAAGGAGATTGCCAACAAACTTGATAGAATGCGCCAAGAATCTATTAGGGATAAGCATGTAAATCGAAGTTACATATTTTGGGCATTTACTCTGGCGGCGCTTGGTCTTACTATAGCCTATCCTCACCCCGCTAACATAGGGGTAACAATTGCGTTTTTCATCATGGGTTGGATAATGTTGCTTCGTGCTAGCAGGGTAAAAGCAAAGTAGAATGCAGGCAGACAAAAAACCGAGAAAAATTAAATCGCTTTGTTCTTTTTGATAAGGGAGAACGTCTCCGCTCTCCCCAACTACTACAACTACCACTGTATTCAATGGACTCAGCTAGATTAGCCGTGTAGTCTATCCATCGGTGAATAACGTTTATGACTCTCTATGACATCATAGCATCCCACCGTCTGGCAATATCGATTAGTCATCATTAATGTAGCCTGCCATTCTTGAAGAACATGGCATTGAACCTCCCCTTCTTCTCTTCGGGATGCGAGACGATATATGCGAACCAGGAGAAGGTCAATAGCTTTGTGGGACATATTTTAGCTGTAAATATTCGATAGTCGAAAAACAAAACATGGTGCTATAATCTGGACAACTATAAATTGGAAGTTATTTCTCAGCTTGGACTATCAAAGGAAAGAAAATTTAAAGGAGAGAAAAAATGAAGTGGAGACTATTGATTAGTGTATGTGCTTTCATCATTGGTGCGGTAATTTTAGGAATTATTGGTCGGTTCAGTGGGGAACCCGTGTTTACTGCTTATGCACTGGGTGTTCTCGCAGTTGGGTTAGGCGCTAATAGCTTGATGATATCATTAAACACTGCTAAAAGAACGAATAGCATAGAAGCTACACTTACACGCGTAGCAAGCTTACAAGAGGAAATCAAAAAAGCGCAGGAGGAACAGCCAGGTTCTAGTAAACCTCTATTGGCAACGTTAGAGGGACTATCACAATATTATTTAGACTATATAGCTAAACAGAAAGAAAAGGATGAGAATGAAAAAAGTTAAGTAAATTTCAAGGAGTATTAATAAAATGCGTAAAACAGGCTCAAAAACTAACTGCCAGCGGCTGGATTTGAACCAGCGACCAAAGGCTTCTTATCTTCGAGATGTGAGACGATACTGGAGAACCAGGAGAATGTCAGCAGGGATGTGGTACAAGCTAAGGCTAAAACCAGTTTTTGGACAATATCTTGACTGAACGGAGAGAATATGCCATATTCCAACGTAATAGTCTATCCGCTGTAAGAAGGAGCAGTTGATTTCTGAAATATCCGATATTCCAAAATTCGATTCGAGGAGTGAGAAACATGAATACCAACTCTCTAGAAAAGCTTAGCCAAGATGAACTAGCTCATTACGTCATTGATGTAGTAAGACGGACAATATTGCACTATGGTATATGGTTCAGCGAGGTCAGCCATCAGTTGGGTCTGGAAGAAGCTATCCGGCTTGAGAAGGAGGCTTTCGACTGGCTTTTCCCCATAGCCGTAAACCGCTTATGCAGAACACTTGGCTTTGAAACTGAAAACGACTTGCCACTGTGGCTGGCCAATATGGAAAAGGAAAAATTGATTAGCCTGATAAAGGCTTTGTCCTTTACCTGGCTGACAGGTGATGGGGTATGGTTCCGAACTGTTGAAGACAATTATGACATGTATACCAGCAAAAGGTGTAACGATACCTGCTGGACCAGGTATTCGCCCGTTGAAGCAAGCATGATAAAATCGTTTTTACAGATTCCCGAGCAAAGCGGGCTGGATGGGCTGGAACAAGCTTTGAAATTTCGGCTTTATGCACATATCAACGAGCAGACCATCGAAAGGACGAGTGATGAACTCGTTCTTCGCATGGTGAGGTGCCTGGTTCAGGAAACGAGAAAACTCAACAGGTTGCCCAATTATCCCTGCAAGTCGGCGGGAATCGTAGAATTTCTGACATTTGCCAAAGCGATAGACCCTAGAATCAGAGCCGAATGCATCAGTTGCCCTCCCGACGAGCATCCGGAGGGATGGTTTTGTGCCTGGCGATTTTACATTCCTAAGTAAGAACCGGGCTTCTAATGCTTCACCTGCTTTATCTGGCAGACTTACCCGCTTGTGGAGCTAAAACAAAGTGGCAGCGACTGGCTTTGTTCGAGATGTGAGATAATACCGGCGAGGTCTAATTGAGGTATAATTTTAGAAACAGTTAGTTTGGAGGGTGCATGAAAGCACTGGTAGTTTATTATTCTTTGACAGGTAAAACGAAGCTGGTATCTCAAGTAATCGCCGAAGCACTGAATGCAACGCTAGTGGAGATTAAGGAGGCAAAGCCCCGAAAATTAGGGCCCCTCGTCTATTTGTTTGGTGGCTTCGCAGCTATAACGAACAGGGGGAGTAAGATAAATCCCATAAATGTCGATTTAAAGCAACATGAAACGATATTTATTGGTTCTCCAACCTGGGGTTCAAGACCAGCACCGGCTATTAACTCATTTATATACAAGACAAATTTTGAAGGTCGGAGTATTATTCCATTCTTTACCATGGGTGGCGACAATTCAGAGAAAGCTCTGGCGAACATAACGGCTAAAATAGAGAGAAGCCAGGGCAAGGTAGCAGGCTCTTTTGCCATAAAATCGTACGAGGTGTCTGACGAGGAAATCATAGTCAGGACTAAGGAGGCTATAAAAAAGTATTCAGGCTAGACCCGATTCATTCAACGATGCCACTTCCTTCCGGCTCTAATTTCAGCTATCAAGAAGAAAGGCAGTAGCGGGATTTGCACCAGCTTATAATGAGACTGTAAACTATAATAGCCAGAAATATGCCGTGCAGAATTTCCAGGTTAAAATAAATTAGGCAACTATCCATTGGCGGCAAGTAAGCTGGTCAAGATTGCTAAACAAAGAGGTGAACTATGGGAGTATCAAAAGAGACGTTGGGGCTTGCAGCTGAATTTGCGGTTGCTAGCGAACTTTGTAGAAGGGGTATATATGCGCAGTTGACTCTTGGGCTGAGGAAACGAACTGACCTCTTGGTAGAGACCGAAACGGCTATGTTAAGAGTGCAAGTGAAGGGCAAGCAGGCAGCAGAATGGCCTGGTTGCAAAGGAATATATGGTAAAGGCATTGTTCTAATCTTTGTGGACTTTGAGAAGAAAGCTGAGACAGAAAGACCAGATTTCTATATTTTGACATCTGCGGATTGGGAACAAGTAATAGAAAACGAGCTACGGCTAACTGGCAAAATTGATAAAGGTGAAGTAACAATTGACGCGAAAAACACACCAACTTGGAAAGATAGATATGTCGGTATGGGAATACGACCACGAATGATTGAAGCGTGTAAGGAACGGTGGGACAAGATACTTGCACTGATGGAACAAGTGCCATAAATAAATTGTTAAGGAGTCTCGTTATCTGTGCTAGGTAAACTGTCATTTCTGGGGGCAGCGCGGAATGTCACCGGTTCCTGCTATCTCTTAGAGAGCCAGGATACCCGTGTGCTTATAGATTGTGGGCTGTATCAGGAACGGAAGTTCCAGGAAAGAAACTGGCAGCCATTTCCGTTTGACCCTCGGTCAGTTGATGCTGTTTTTTTGACTCATGCCCATCTCGACCATTGCGGACTTTTACCTAAACTGGTGCGTGAAGGTTACGAGGGCAAGATATACTGCACTGAGGCGACGGCCGAGATAGCCCAGATTATCCTTCTTGATGCCGCAAAGCTGCAGGAAGAAGACGCTG
>JAUWQP010000059.1 GCA_030611015.1 Chloroflexota bacterium
GGATTTCACTCCAGCCCCCGGCGGCTGAGGAATACCTAATCTGTCCAGGAAATCTTCAAAGCGATGACGGTCTTCAGCGATGTCTATAGCTTCGGCACTTGAGCCGAGTATTGGTAGATTGTTGCGAGCTAAGAGTCCAACCAGATTAATGGGTGTTTGTCCACCGAGCTGGACGATAGATGCTGGGGCAGAACCGTTATTACTCTCATTCTCAAGTATATCTCGGATGCTTTCCTCATCTAAGGCTTCGAAGTAGAGGCGATCACTGGTGTCGAAATCGGTGGAAACTGTCTCGGGATTAGAATTGACCAGGATGCTCTTTATTCTTGCCTCTTGAAGCGCCCAGGCTGAATGGACGCAGCAATAGTCAAACTCAATTCCTTGCCCGATGCGTATAGGCCCACTGCCGATAACTACAGCCTTCTGCCCTTCCAAAGGCTCGGCTTCATTCTCCTTCTCATAAGTGCTGTAGAAATAAGGGGTCTCAGCATCAAATTCGGCAGCACAGGTATCCACCATCTTGTACACCGGGCGGATTTGCCATTCATGGCGAATTCGCCTTACCTGCTCCGGCAACCTATCGGCCAAAGTGCCCACTTGCTCATCGGAAAAGCCGAGCCTCTTCGCCTCCCACAAAAGCTCCGGTTTCAACGGTTCGGAAAGAAGCCTCTTCTCCATGTCCACGATATTCTGGAACTTATAGATAAACCACGGGTCTATTCCAGTGAGATGGGAAAGCTCTTCGGGCGTGGCCTCCCTTCGCAGTGCCGCCATAATCGCCCATAGTCTTAAGTCGTTAGGGTGAAGCGGGTAGGAATTAAGCCCTTTCCCTTTACTCCAACCGGGGTCTTCCCAGAGCAGGGTGCGTTTGCCGAATTCCAGGGAGCGCACAGCCTTTTGTAGAGCAGCCTCAAAACACCTGTCAATGGCCATTACCTCACCGGTGGCTTTCATCTGGCTGCCAATTTGTCGGTCACCCGAAGCAAATTTATCAAAGGGCCACCTGGGAATCTTAACTACGCAGTAATCCAGGGCTGGCTCGAAACAGGCCGACGTCTTGCCTGTGACCTTGTTAGGGATTTCATCGAGCCTCTTGCCTATGGCTATTTTGGCAGCCACTCGGGCAATAGGATAGCCAGTAGCTTTACTGGCTAAAGCCGAGCTACGGCTGACACGAGGGTTAACTTCAATTACGTGATATTCGCTTTTGGCAACTCCCTTCTGGTCCGGGGCCCATTTTTCTGCCACTGTTGGATTGGGGGTCAAGGCAAACTGTATATTACAGCCGCCCTCGATTTTCAACGCCCTTATGATTCTCAGACTGGCCGACCTGAGCATCTGATACTCTTTATCGGTGAGAGTCTGGCTGGGAGCTACTACAATGCTATCCCCGGTATGCACCCCCATCGGGTCAATATTCTCCATGCAACAGACGTAGATGCAGTTATCAGCAGCATCCCGCATAACTTCGTATTCTAGTTCCTTCCAGCCTAAGACACACTGTTCCACCAGGACCTCGTGGCTCATGCTGGAATCCAGGCCATTAGCAACAATCTGCTCAAGCTCTTTCATAGTGTGGGCGATGCCACCACCAGTGCCCCCCAGGGTGTAGGAAGGACGCACAATAAGAGGTAAGCCAATGGACCTTGCCAGTTCTCTTGCTTCCTTCACCGACTTCACGGTGGCACTCTCAGGCGCAGGCTCGCCAATATCAATAAGAAGCTGCTTGAACAAAGACCTCTCCTCGGCCTTCTTTATCGTCTCTAAGGGTGTTCCCAGCAGCCTCACGTCATATTTATCCAGTATGCCGGCATCGGCTAATTCCACTGCCAGGTTAAGCCCTGTTTGCCCCCCAAGGGTAGGCAATAGCCCATCCGGGCGCTCTCTTTCAACTATGCGGGCCAAGACTTCCACGATGAGCGGCTCGATATAAACGATATCAGCAATGCCCTCGTCGGTCATGATGGTGGCTGGATTCGAGTTCACCAGGACCGTGGTCACGCCTTCCTCCCGAAGCGACCGGCATGCCTGAGTCCCGGAATAATCGAACTCCGCCGCCTGCCCGATGATTATCGGCCCCGAGCCGATTACTAAGACCTTAGATGGTTTAGACATAACTTAAATGTCCTCAGCTTCCCAAAAAGAGATAGTTTGAATTAACAAATTTGCAAAACCTATTAATTGCAGAGCTATATATGGGTTATTCTGAATAATATTTTCATGTGCTTTCGGATTTCTTATTCCTTGCACTGCCCCCATGAATAAGTACATAAAGCCTTCTTGTTCATCTTTATCAGTCTGTGTCTCTAATGGATTAAGCCTAATTATAGGATTATCTGGACTAAAAACTGTTGACATTAGCTTTTTCCCGTCAAGTTGACTCTTAGCTTTGCGTTTGACGAAGTTAACAACCTCGACAAAGGCTCTATAAATAGCGTCCCGATAATGACCATCTTTGAATAGTTCCCTGCTCGCTTCGACCACCTTCGGATGAAATTGCATTTTGTCAAAAAGATAATTGGGTACTTCAGCTGTCCTACTTGGTGGCTCTGCCGCAATAGCGGGCTCCCCTTCAAGTCCCACCATCTCATATTTTTGTATTATTGACTGCAAGGCAGTCTCACATTGGTTCAGCATGATAAGGTAATACCTTTGGGAATCGTCATCTGAAGGCAAGTCCCCACTGGTGGTGATAGTCACCTTCCGACTAGACGGGAATCTTTGTTGATCATTTTCATCGAGCCCTGCCTGTATTATGTCCCGCACCTTATCAAACCACAATATGAATCCCTGATTGTCGTAACGCAGTTCCTTAAGATGAGGTATCTCGCTTAAGGCCTGTTTTAGAAGTTCTATTGCTCTCTTTTCATCAATCCGCTTTTTATCCATTCGTTTTCCTCACCATATCCAGAAATCTCTCAAATAGATACATGTTGTCCAGAGGGCCGGGGGAGGCTTCGGAGTGGTATTGAATGGACAGGATGGGCAAGTCGCCGTGCCGGAGCCCCTCCACCGTGCCGTCGTTTAAGTTTATATGGCTGACCTCAAGCCCTTCCTTCACGGTATCGGCATCCAGGGCATAGCCATGGTTCTGGGCGGTGATATGGATCTTGCTTGTCGCCAGGTCACGCACAGGATAGTTGCCCCGGTGCCCAAACTTGAGCTTGAATGTCTCAGCCCCTAAAGCCCTGCCTATAAGCTGATGCCCCAGGCTGATTCCCATAATCGGTTTCCGACCTAAAAGCCCTTTCACCGTATCCACGACGTAATCGAGGATAGCAGGGTTACCTGGACCAGACGACAGAACAATACCATCTGGATTTAAGGCTAGGATATCCTCTGCAGTAGTAGTGCAAGGAACAGCAGTAACCTGGCAGCCAAGCTGGCTCAAGATGCGCAGTATGTTGTATTTCAAGCCGTAGTCGATAACCAGGATTTTAAGAGATTGCTTCGTCACTGACGCTCCTCGCAATGACAGAGAAGGCAGGGTCACAGTGGCAGGCGTATTGGATTGCCACTCATATGCCTTCTCGGTGCTAACCTGGTGAACAAAATTAACAGAATCATATCTGGGTAAGCTCTTTAGCTCCTTCGATGCCTCTTCAATGCTCAGCTCTGAACTGAGAATACCCATCATCACCCCGCTTGACCTTAGACGACGAGTTAACGCGCGGGTATCTATGCCACTGAGGCCGGGGATGCCATAGGCCAGCAGAAACTCGTGCAAAGTCCGGGTGCTTTGCCAGTGGCTGGGTTGGGAGCAATATTCTCGAACAGCCAGGCTCCTGGCCTGAATTTGCTTGGATTCAAAGTCGGATTCGTTGATGCCGTAGTTGCCCATCAAGGGATAAGTAGGGACCAGGATTTGGCCAGCGAAGGAGGGGTCAGTAAGCATTTCCTGATAACCTGTCATGCTGGTGTCGAAAACCACCTCACCATAGGCAGTGGTCTCGGCACCAAAGGCCTGACCTTCGTAGACCGAGCCATCCTCGAGAACTAAAATCGCTTTCTTAGACATGAGACTTCACCCTAAAAATTCGTAGAATTTTTAGGGAACCCCGTTGCTTAGCTTTGCTAATCACCTTCACCTACGCCCTCTCCCTTCGAGTGAGAGGGTATTGGATAACAGGGAATCATCTATGTAAACCATCCTGCCATTTGCTATAGTTGCCATTACCTTGCCCTTAAACTTATAGCCATCGTAAGGAGTATTTTTACCCTTAGAGGCAAAATTGCGGCTATCCACTATCCATTCCCGGTCAGGGTCAAGTATGGTGATATTAGCCGGAGCGCCTGCCTTTAAGGTACCTAGTTCACCATTTCTACCAATGACTTTCGCTGGCTCACAAGTTAGCTTGGAGATCAGCATGGTCAAGCCTATTTTCCCTTCATGCACCAATCCCATTAGGCAGCCAAAAGCGGTTTCAAAGACACTGATGCCAAAAGCAGCCAGCTCCAGCCCGCAAATTTTGTCCGCCAGGGTATGGGGTGCATGGTCAGTGGCGATAGCATCGATCACCCCGTCTTTAAGTCCCTTAATTAAGGCTCGGATATCCTCTTCGGTGCGCAGGGGCGGGTTCACCTTGGCATTGGTATCGAAGGGTTCGTTTGAAGCTTTACCCATAATCCTTTCCTCGGTTAAGGTCAGGTGGTGGGGTGTGACCTCAGCGGTTACCGAAATCCCTTCCTCCTTGGCACGGCGAATAAGCTCCACAGAGCCTTTGGTGCTCGCATGGGAAATGTGAAGTCTGGCCCTGGTCTGCTTTGCAAGAATCAGGTCACGGGCTACTATGACTTCCTCAGCAGCCGCGGGAATCCCTTTCAGCCCCAACTTGGCGGATATCCGGCCTTCGTTTATGATTCCATTTTCACTCAGCGTCTTATCCTCACAATGGTCAATGATTGGCAAGCCCAGGTCTCGGCTATACTCCATAGCACGACGCATAAGCCGGGAATTTGTCACAGGGTCGCCATCATCGCTGAAAGCAAGCACCCCTGATGTAGCCAGTCCGGCCATATCGGTTAATTCCTCACCTTTTCTACCTTTAGTGACACAGCCTATGGGAAGAACGGCAACCGAGCCATCCCTGCTTGCTTTTTGTTTTACCCAATCTACAGCAGCCGGAGTATCTAAAGGAGGATTCGTATTTGCCATGCAACAGACAGTGGTGAAACCACCTATGGCGGCTGCTTTTGTCCCCGTGGCGATTGTTTCCTTATCCTCGAAGCCTGGCTCCCGGAGGTGGCAGTGAAGGTCTATAAAGCCGGGGCAAACAACCAGTCCTCTGGCGTCTAGATGCTGCGCCCCGATTTCATTGGGGCGCAGCATGGCGGAGAATGAAGAGCTTTGAATAGCAGTATCCCCTACCTGCACAATCTTGCCCTCAGCAATAAGCAAGTCACCAATCTGGTCTATGCCCTGGCTGGGGTCAATTATATGGCCGCCATGGATAAGCAGAAAGATAGCTTCCTTGTTCATTGTCTGGCATAGCTGCTGGCCTTGAACCCTTGAGACTGGGCTCCTTCCTCCGAATCAAAAATAATCAAATTCTCTGGTTTAATCTTCCGAGCAAAGTGGCTATCAGCGCTGTGATATTTCTTGTTCTCCAACTTCCCTTCATGCCACTCTGAACTGGCGATATATCGAGGATAAAGCTCATGCTCACAATAGATACACCGCAAAGTTAGAGGCTCGAGACTCACTATTTTGAACTCAGGCTTTATGTACCTTACTTCTGTTTCCTGGTTTGAGACACACTTTGTATTAGGGCACTTAACCCCGGAATCTCGCTTATAAACGGGATAATCTATCTTCTGGACAAAGGAATCCTTTTCTTCTGGAATTGTGACTTCCTTGGCGCCCAATAAGAGGGTCAGGAGCGCCATTCTGACGGGCATTCCGTAAGCTGCCTGCTTGAAATACATGCTCCTTGGGTCAGCATCCACCTCATGGGTCAACTCGTCAACACGGGGTAGCGGATGCATAACAAGTGTTTTCTTAAACTCCTTTCCTTTGAGGAGTTTTTTATCTACCACCGGGTAGCCTTTTTTCAGTCCCTGTTCCTCCACCGTTGGCGCTTGCCTTTCCTTTTGAAGCCTGGTGACATAAAGGGCGTCAACCCCCGCCTTCAGTTCCACTCGGATGCTTATGTCAGGCAGCATGGCAAGTTGATGTGGGCTAACCGGAGTCATGTATATGGCATCAATAGGGAAGAGTCCCCTTTCAAGTTCCTGGTTCAGATTCCCGCATCTTTTCAGTTCGCCTTTATATTCTGTGCTTAGTCTCCTGAGGACATGCTCCGGTATCTCAAGCCCTGGGCCGGGGCAGAAAAGGATAGTGGCACCAAACCTGGCTAAGGCATAGATCAGGGAATGTACTGTTCGCCCGTGTTTCAAGTCTCCCCACAGAGCAATTCTGAGTTCCTTAATGGTCTGTCTTTCTTTTCTAATGGTGTAGAGGTCGCACAAGGTCTGGGTGGGATGTTCATGACCCCCGTCACCAGCATTTATCACGGGGACGCCAGCGTAGTCGGCAACCACCCTGGCTGCTCCTTCCCAGGGATGCCTGATAACAATTATATCGGCATAGCTCCCGACCACTCTCGCCATGTCAGCAATGCTTTCGCCTTTGGCCAGGGAACTTGCCCCTATGTCCACTGCACTTATGATGCGCCCCCCAAGCCTGAGCATCCCAGCTTCAAAAGACAGCCTCGTTCTGGTGCTTGGCTCAAAAAACAAGCTGGCCATGATCTTCCCCTGGCATAGTCCAGACTGCTCATTTGGGGAGTTCGCCATCTCGTCTGCCAGAGAAAACAGCGCTTCGATTTCCCCGTTGGATAAATCGTTTATGGTCACCAGATTTCTATTTACTAGATTCATGACGTCTCCCCCCTTCAATTTCCTCCAATTAGCTGCCTGTGGACCAGGCTCCCGATTACCACCTCATCTACACCATCAATCTCCTCAAGTTGAACCTGTATCTCCTCGTCTTTAGAGCTTGGTATATTTTTACCGACATAATCGGCCCGGATGGGAAGCTCTCGATGGCCACGGTCGATAAGTACAGCCAATTGGATAGACTTCGGACGTCCCATGTCCATCAGGGCATCCATAGCGGCACGAATGCTCCGTCCAGTATAGAGAACATCATCAACCAGGATTACTCGCCTATCGGTGATACTGGTGGGGATATCAGTGCGGCTCTGGTTCACTGGCTTTAATTCCGAAGGTGAAATGTCATCGCGATAAAGGCCAATGTCCAGAGTACCCACGGGGATCGGGGTCCCTTCGAAGTCTTCGATTATTTCAGCTATGCGCTTGGCTAAAGGCACTCCCCGAGTTCGCATACCTACGAGCACAACCCCTTCCGCACCCTTATTCTTTTCTACAATCTCGTGAGCAATGCGAGCTAACGCCCGCCCTACCTCCCTTGAGGTCAGGAGAACCTTTTCAGGCATTAAAAAACCTCCTGCCTTCAAACTGGCAAGAGGTCTCAATTGGTGCTTCTATTGCGGTGTGCTTAAGCATATTCCCCCTTACCAGCCTCACTGGGCTGATTTAAAGGTCTAATCAATCATTATGCCACAATTGTAAAAGTAATGCAACTTTTGCCCGGATCCAATAACTGTCAACTGTCGGGCGGCGAGAATCTTGGAGGATTGCATTAAGGCCTCTTTAGTCATTTGAAAAGGGGAATTTGGCACAGTATCCTAGGGGAAAGGGTAGCGTGAGCTACCGCTTTCCCCTAATACCTAATGAGGTTTAGGTTTACTGTCTAGATATTCTGGTCGGCTCTGGAGTAACCAGAGCGGGAGTTTTGGAGCCACTCTCCAGATGGGAGGCAGGGAAATGCTGAGCACGGCGTAAGAAAGAGGGTACGTCGAGAGCATCGCTGCTGCCTTTTATCAGGCGACGAAGCTCCTCGGCGCTGTATATCCCCCTGCCTTGTTGCTTAGCGAAGCCAGTAGCGATAATGGTAATTCGAACCTCGCTATCCATCTTGGGGTCAAACACCACGCCAAAGACTATGTTAGCGTTGGGGTCCACTGCTTGGCTGACTACCTGGGCAGCCTCATTACACTCAAACAGAGTGAGACTTGGGCCACCAGTAATATTGAACAGCACCCCCGTAGTTCCGTCTACGGATACGTCGAGCAAGGGGCTAGCCAGAGCAGCCTTAGCCGCTTCAGCAGCGCGACTTTGCCCGCTGGCTTTACCCACAGACATCCAAGCTGGGCCAGCGTCTTTCATTACCGATTTAATATCGGCGAAGTCTAGATTGATCAGTCCCGGGACGGTAACTACTTCGGAGATAGCCTGGACTCCCAACAGAAGGGCATCATCTGCTAGTCTGAAGGCGTTGTCCACACTTGTCTTGGCATCGCAGAGCTGAAGAAGGCGGTCATTAGGTATGATGATAAGTGTATCAACCTTTTCCGAGAGGGTAACCAGCCCTTCCTCGGCTACTTCGGCTCTATGCGTCCCCTCGAAGGTGAAGGGCTTGGTCACAACTGCAATGGTGAGAGCGCCACTCTGCTTAGCTATCTCAGCCACTACAGGAATGCCACCTGTGCCTGTGCCACCGCCCATGCCAGCGGCGATAAACACCATATCAGCACCCTCAACGAGGTCTTCGATTATGTTGCGGCTTTCTTCAGCTGCTTTGGTTCCAAGCTTATGGTCGCCACCGGCGCCCAAACCCCTGGTCAATTTCTCGCCCAGTTGAATTCTGGTAGGAGCTTCAGCCAGAGCCAGCGCCTGGCCATCGGTATTCATGGCCATGAAGTCAACACCCTTTATCTCCTCGCGGACCATGCGAGTAATGGCATTGCAACCGCCGCCGCCAATGCCAATGGCTTTGATTCTTGCTGGAGTTGGAGTATAAATTTGCTTTGCCATTCTAACCTCCTTTCACAAGTCAGGCACGAAACAGCTTTCTAACGAGACTCATAAAGCTGCTCCAAGTACCAGCCCTTTTTTCTCTATAAGTTGACCCTTCTTTGCCTCGCACCTGCCATAGGATCAGTCCCAGGGTGGTTGCATAAGAAGGATCATGCAGGATATCGGAAATTCCATAGACGCCCATACTCAAAGGTCGGCCTTTGCGCACCGGAATTCGCAACAGTGACTGTCCTAACTCGTCAAGCCCGGACAGATTGGATGTGCCACCGGTGAGCACTAAACCACAGGGCGCCAGGGTCTGATAATCGCTGGTGGGCATCTCCAGCAATATGAGTTGTAGCAACTCCTCCATTCGAGCCCGGATAATACTGCATAGGTCTTTATAAGAGGCGCTATGACCATTCTCGATACCCACCTGGACCGTTTGGTCCATATCTATAGTAGGTGTGACATTGCCATATCTCTTCTTCATCTTTTCCGCAATATTAAAAGGCAGGCCCAAGCCTATGGAGATGTCGCTGGTTACCTGGTAACCGGCTACTGGAAGGATACCGGTGTGATAGATGCTGCCATTCTTAAATACCGCTATATCCGTGGTACCGCCGCCGATGTCAGCCATGATAACACCTGATTCTCTTTCCTCCGGAGTCAATGATGCTTCTCCACTAGCCAGAGGCTCGAGGATGAGGTCCTCAACATCAACGCCAACACTGCGGACGCATTTGGCCAGGTTTTGTATCGAGGTTACTGAAGCAGTGACGATATGGGTTTCTACATCTAACCTGGACCCATGCATGCCTACGGGCTGTCTCACTCCCTCCTGTCCATCCAGGGCGTAAGAGCGAGGAATGGCGTGGAGCACCTTCTTTCCCTCAGCGACGGTGATATTACGAGCCGCAGATAGCACCCGTTTAAGGTCCCGAGTACGCACCAATCGATCATCTCGGGGGATAGCTACCACCCCCCGATTATTCAGGCTGCTTATGTGCCTGCCGGTAACTCCAACATAGGCAGAATCTATACGTATGCCGCTAATTCTTTGAGCTTCCTTTACTGATGCGGCAATGGACTGTTTGGCTTCATCCATATTGACGACGATGCCTTTATGTAGGCCGCGACAGGGGACGACTCCCACTCCTAAAACTTCAATGTCGTCTTCCGCTTTGATATTAGCCACGATGGTGGCTACTTTAGTTGTGCCCACATCAATAGCTGAAATGATTTTCTTTGCCATGTTCACCTCCTTTTTTGCTGAGGATGCTGCCTAGTTGAGTCGCTCGGCTATCCTTAATTTGGCGCTACGGCTGCGTGGGTTGGATTCTATCTCCAACGAGGTAGGTTTAATAACCTTCCGTGAAATGAGCTTCAAGGTGGACACATGCCCACAGCGACAAATTACTGTTCCCGGGGGGCATAGGCAGCTGCTGGCTGCGTATCGCATGAATTGTTTAACTATACGGTCTTCCAGGGAATGATAACTGATGACTGTTAATCTCCCCCCCGGTCGAAGGAGGTTAATAATTTGTTTGAGAGCCAGCTCCAGATTCTGTAGTTCACTGTTGACCGCGATTCGAAGCGCCATAAAGGTTCTTGTGGCAGGGTGAATTTTGGCACGCTTGCCACTTGAAGCTTGCTCTACCAAGCTGGCAAGCTCCACAGTGGTGGCGATAGGGCGATTTTGAACGATATACCGCGCTATCCGCCGGCTGTGACGCTCTTCACCGTATTTTTCTATGAGCTTAGCCAACTCTTGCTCAGAGAAGCTGTTAACGATATCCGATGCGGTTAACCCTTGCCCGGGATCGAACCTCATATTTAGGGGAGCATCGAGGTGGAAGCTGAAGCCACGTTCGGCTGTATCCAGTTGCAGAGAAGAAACACCAATGTCGAAAAGAATACCATCAACTGGATGAAAATGGTATCTTCCGCAGATAGCCTCAAGGTTAACAAAGTTGTCATTAACCAAAGTAACTGCTTCGCCATAGTCGCTAAGTTTATCTTGACTTACTTTGATGGCTTCGGGGTCAGCATCAATGCCTAAAAGTCTTCCTGAGGGTGAAATTCTTTCCAGTATCGCTGCCGCATGTCCCCCCAGACCAACAGTGCAGTCAACGAAGTAACCTCCTCGCTGAGGCCGCAGCCCTGCTATAACTTCATCAAGCAGAACAGGCACGTGGACGGGTAAGGACATGGCGACGATCATTCACTATGCTCCAAAGCTCTCAATTATCTCCGACGCTTGTTCTTCGGCCAATGTTTTCGCAGCCTGCCATTCACCTTCACACCAGAGTTCAACACAGTTATTGGCACCGACAACAATCGCTGTGTCACCAACCCCGGCGTACTCGCGCAGGGGAAATGGCAATGCTATCCTGCCTTGCCCATCGAAGGAGGTGCTGAAGGCAGAGCCGAAGATAGCGCGATTCAACTTCCTTAAGTTAGCTGGAGTTACTGTCTTGGCAGCCAGGCTGTCGGACAACCTTTTCCACTCAGCTACAGGGTAAACAGCAATGCATTTCTCTCCCATCCCCTTGGCTAATATCACGCCCTCCCTCATCTGCCGCCTGAATTTTGGCGGCAGAGGCACTCTTCCCTTTTCATCAACCTTATATGGATACTCACCAAAAAACATCTTGCCCTCGTTGGTTCTCCCCCAAGCCCCCCAATCTTGCCTCGTTTACTCTACCTGTTATTCCCTTACTTACCCTCTTTCCCCACATTTCCCCACATTTCTATTATAAACCTTATTATTATTTTGTCAATACCTTTTGGCGCTTTTCTTGAATTTTTGAACAAATTTTGTCTTGGGGATTGAGAAACAGAGTGGTGCTATATATAGCCCAATGGATACAGTGCTCCCTGAGAGCCAAAGTCACCGGAGGAAAGAACGGAGACTGATCTAGTTCAGATAGATGGGTGACACATACATGGGTCATGAAAGGACGTTATAATGGCTGTGCTATGAATGTTTATTACTCAATGCCAGGATATAAACGCCTGGCAAGTATCCCGGTGCTATCAAAGAAAGCCAGG
>JAUWQP010000093.1 GCA_030611015.1 Chloroflexota bacterium
AGCCAAGAGGTTTGGAGTCGAAGTCTTGCCACCCGATATAAACAAGTCCTCCGAACACTATACAGTGGAAAAAGGGGCAATACGGGTCAGCCTCAAACAGCTAAAGGGAATGTCTGAAAAAGCATTGGAATCGATATTATCGGCAAGAGCAGAACATAAATTCACTTCTCTAAGAGACTTTGTGCTGAGGACCGATGTCAGCCAACCTATTCTGGGAAACTTGGTTAAGGTAGGTGCTTTTGATTCTTTGGGCGATCAGAATGACTTGCTATTACAGCTTCCAAAGCTATCGGAACTTAAACACAAGGTAATCCGGGGTACAGTATCACTTTTTGAAGATGCTGCACTCAAAGCAGATACTTCTATGGATTTCTCCATTGATGATAAAAAGTCCAGGTTGTTTATTGAGAGAGAACTGCTATCGTTGAACCTATCGGCACACCCCCTCGACTTCTGTGACTCCCATAACGGAATCACCAAAATGAAAGACCTCCCCTCGATTCCTGCCGGCAGGAGGGTCAAGTTAGTGGGGTCTGTGATACGTTACCAGACTCCACCTACGAGGAATGGGAATCGGGTAGTCTACGTGATAATGGAAGATGGAACGGGAATAGCAGATGTGACCGTATTCGGCAATGTCCAGGAGAAATGCGGTCGAGTCCTGTTTCGTGAAGGTTGGCTAACAGTCAAAGGTAAGGTCCAGAGGAGAGGTCAGAAAGCTACTTCTATAATTGCTGAGGAATTGTATCCACTAAGCAGGACAGAACGCTCTGTTGTTAATGAGAATAATAAAGCAAGGTATGATTGCTCGCAGACTCGGGATTATGTCCAGAGCTGACATGAAAGCCATAGATGACAATTTGCGCGCTGCCTTAAGTCTGACGTGAGGGGTATTCTGGGGGCATAACACCTGATTTGTAGTAGCCTGATTGGTATGGTGTCGCTGGAATTCAAGAGTAACAAAACGCTATTTTTTACCTTGCGGTCAACGGGCCGCCAGCCTATCGAGCGAAAGTTGCGCTTCATCACAGTGATGTTAAATACGGGAGTAGATCTTTCCCAGCAATGGACTACTTAAATAGATGGCTCCCTCAGGGCAGGTCTCTTGACAGCAATAGCAGCGAACACAGCTATTATAGTCATATCTGGGCGGCTTGGACTCGTCCCCTTTGTACCAATCAACAGCCTTTGGTTGGACAGAACACATTGTGATGCAGATACCGCAACAGGTGCATTTTGCTTTGTCAATAACTGGCCTCTGGGTTATTCTATTCTTGAGGAATACCCTGAATCGGCCGCCGGAACCAGACATTGGGGGCGTTCGATTTACTTCGAAACTTTTATCGACAAAGGACTCGAGGGCTTCACCCGTAAGCTCTATATTCTCAAAATGATAAGTTCCTAATCCTGCCTTCTCACCAGGTTTGGATGTCGGTACAATTTCGGGATCAAGGTAGGCAATTCTACAAGCTGTTGCATCTAAGGCTATGGGGTCGCTAGACAACAGCAAGACATTCAACCATTTCAACTTGCCGCTTCTCGGCCCGTTGCCTTCCATAGCCACAATACCATCCATAATATAGAGACGGGGCTTGATGAGTGTGTTCAAATCAACAAGCATCGTAGCGAAATCATAAGGATCCGGTAGCTTAACGTGGTACTGGCTTTTCAGAAGACCAGGTACGCACCCAAACTGGTTCTTCACTGCGCCGGTAAATCGAACAAGGCCGTGTGTTTTAAACTTGGGCAGGCTTACCAGACCATCGCTGTCCAGGACGCCGTTGGCAACAACGAACTTCTTAACCAATAAGGCATCCTTATGACTAACCGGCCTCCCGGAATCAAAATCAGCTACAATAAACCCCAATTTATCACCAACCTCTTTGATACCAGATCTTCTCAAATTCGGCCCGGATTTACCGAAACTTGGTGAGTCACCATATAAGACGCTTACTCCTGCATCTTTAAGTAATTTACCCACAGCCCTGAATACTGCAGGATGTGTGGTTACACCCTTATCAGGGTCTGTGCCGATCAGGATATTAGGTTTCATAACTATCCTTTCACCGGGTTTTGCGAACACAGAGATTCCACCCAACATGTCAAACCCTTTTTGGATAGCTGTGAGTACTTGATCATCCGCATATGTGTCGCATCTTATTATGATAACTCTTGCTTTGTTCATGCTTTCTAAATACCTGGGTCCATATTGCATTTATCATACCACAGGCAGTTAAGAACAGACTGCTATATGGGTATCTGTATGACCTTCGCTATTCTGGGGCATCAGTCAAGGAAGAACCAGAATGTCACATTTTGAGTTGATGTGACATTGAATGAAATATTCTGGGGACATAATACCCGGTTTGCAGCAGGCCTGATTGGCATGGTGTCCCTGGAAATTGCGAAAGCATGGTTAACATTAATATTTTTAACTCAAGGAGCACCAAAATAATTGATGATGCAATGACAGGATATGTGCGGAGCAACTTAAGCAGGCCTTAGATTCAGATTGAGTGTGCTGAATTAGTTCGAATGTTTTTGCTGTAAATGATTACTTCATTACCTCTTTTCCTTGTACCAGCGCTGTAGTTTAATTGGATACGTTCATAATTAAACGAAAAATATAAATCAAGAATACTCTGATTGTAATCATAAGTTATGATCCAATGCTGGTTACACTGCGAGATTTTGTCACGGAGTCTCCTATGGTCTTCCGGTGAAAAATGGTTTAGATAAAGTTCTTGTCCTTTCTTGACATAAGGGGGGTCAAAATTAAGAAAGAGTTGGTTGGATTCATATTTTGGCAACACCTTGCCAATGAAATCAAAAACATCTAAATTATAGAGGGATATTTTCTGTTTTTTATCTGCGATGGCTATTATTTTATCTTTCAAAACTGATTTCTTGAAACGTGCACCTAGTTTATCTTTCCCCGCTTGTTCTCTACCACCAATGGGACCTGCGTTAACTATTCCAGAAATATTGGTTCGATTGAGGAAGAGCGTGGCAAAACCGATATCGATAACTGAGTAGTTATTCACATTCTTTAGAATCAATATTTGCTTGTCCCTTTCCTCAATTGTAACATTGCATTCTGTGATACGGGAACACAATTCGCCGGTTCTGTTAAGTACACAGTACCAAAATGCATATATAGCAGGATTGATGTCGTTGACTATGACACTGGAAACATCACCAGATAGCAAGAGTTTAATGGCAAGTCCGCACCCTCAACAAAATGGTTCTACATAAATGACATCTTGTAATCTGTTCTGTTTCAGAAGACTAACCACTTTGTCATATAGTTTAGTCTTACCGCCAGGATATCTTAGAGGAGATAAGGTCGTTGGCACTCGGTTGCCTCCCTTCTTTGAGAGTCAGATCGAATGATTGGGATAAAAGATCGTCGAGCGATCCAGTTATAAGCTGCAATGAAGTCATTAACGAACCTCTCGACGATTTCGCTGTTGTCGCAGCACCAGAACTGGTAGACATCGTTTACAAGCCGTTCGTTGGCCCTGAACCACATCTTGAATTTATCTCTTTCTTTTTCACAGCCCTTGAACTTGCCAGAAAATGGACCGTTTTCAGAAATGCTTCTCTTGGTATATCCCATTTGTCGTCCGCCCCATGTCAGGAATGCGTGGTCGGACGGCAGCTGGTCAAGATATTCCCAAATGACCTGCTCGGGTCGTTTACCACCTGGTAATTTCAAAATGCATCGTACTTTGGCCGAGGCCCTTCTGTGAACATGTGTTTCGATCTCTTCCTCGGAAACGTCTCCGTCCAATATGTAGATATATTGAGAGAAGTTTGTGAAGTCATCCGAAAGCATTTTTAATAATTGTTCGCGGCCGAAAGAGACGTCAAGCAACTTGAACCTAGCAGCATGTTCTTCGAGCAGCCTGCTAATAAGGAATCTGGCTTCATGATCCTCTGAGAAAACGGATATTTTTCGTGAAGCTGGGATGCAGTATGTCGCCATGAGTTCTTTATATATCGCGTCAAAGGGGGGATTCTGCACCACTTCAACAGGTCCGTTTGCATTAGTTAGGGACACTAATTCGTAAGGATTAATATCAGTGGCACTGTTATGTTCAGTCTTTGTGCATATATGTTCGAGAAGGCCTAAACTATGCGTTGTAAACACAATCTGTAAACCGATTTCCTTTGCTTGAGCGTACACAAAATCTAAGAGCTTGTTCTGGGCCAACGGGTGCAGAGCTGCGTCAAGCTCATCGACGACAAGAAGTCCACCACACCAATTGTTACCCGACCGTGTCCTCAGTTTTCTGAACGACAATAGGGTCATCAATATTTGCCCCAAATTATCTTGGCCTGCCGAATTAGATAAATAGTCATAGGTATCGGTATTGAATCCAACAACTTTCTTCTTCTTGGTCTCGGATATCGATGCTATTGTGAAATTATTGGAATCCTGTCTGATGCTCAGAATATTTTTTGCATTGTCGATGATATATCTATTGTCTTCCTCCGAAAGCTTGGCCGATAGGTTAGTCTTGTCAACCTTAAGAGACTCGCCTAAAGGGTATAACCTACCAAGCCCCAGATAGAGCGTTGGCCACTCAATCTTTCTTGAGGATGGCCATTCAATAGTTCTCTTGGGAATAATCCGGTATCGCCAACCCCCTCTGTATTTCTGCCAAAAAGCTCTATACAGTAACTGTGAAGGGGCAGGAGAAACGTAATCGGCAAACGTGATTCTACCGAGATCAGCATTTTTTCGTCGTAAGGTTTTGAAAATTTCAATATCTCGCCTAGTTCAGCTTTAAAGGCACTATGAAGCAATGGCCTCCCTTTGCTTAATTTCAGTTCGCCACAGTGACCCAATAGCCCAAGCACTGTGGATTTGCCAGTAGCATTAAAACCAGAGATGGCAGTGATATATTTGCCAAGCTTAATACTGTTATTTTGGAAAAGGCGAAACCTCTCTATATACAGCTCGCTTATGAACATATTGCTATTCTCCGTCTAAGCCCTTAGTTGGCAGCGACATGTCCTAATAATTATAACACTTGTTGGTTATTCCTATAAGTAAAGTAAGTCCGGGCGCAGGCGGCTGGTGTGGGATCTGGATTTCTCCACTATTAACCAAGCGATGCCCATTGTGTAGAGATTTCCGATGGAGAAAGTTCAACACAAGAAGCCATTTTGTTACCTGATATTCTCGCCTACTTGGAAGGCAGCCGCTAGCTATCTCTGTGGCTCGATAATCACTTTTAGAGAGTCCTGAGCCCGGGCGAGATTGCCACGTCTCCTGCGGCTCCTCGCAATGACAAACAGAGGTGGCCTGTTTCCGCCAGCCCCAGCCGAGATTGCCACGTCCCGATAAATCGGGACTCGCAATGACAAAAAGGACATGTCTCGCAATGACAAACAAAAATGGCCTTTTCCGAGCTTAAGCGGGGAATCTCGCTATAGACATTCATAGTGCGGTTATTACAGCGTCCTTTCATAACTCCTGTGTTACTAGTCTATCTGTACTAGCTCAAAAGGGTCATTGACACTTCCTTCGGCACTGATACAATGACACTACGAGAGGGACACACGTGAAAAGATTTGGCAGTTTATTAATTGTGGCGGCGCTAATTGCAGTAATGGCAGGCTGCACTAGTGTCGGCGGCGGTGATTATGGCGGTAGTTATGGAGAATCTTATACCCTTACTATCACCAGTACCGCTGGAGGATCGGTAACCACCCCTGGAGAGGGGACTTTCACCTGTGCTGAAGGTCAAGTGGTCAATCTTTTGGCCGAGCCTGAGGAGGGCTACCAGTTTGCCGACTGGACCGGCAATGTGGGCACCATTGCTAATGCGAACGCTGCCTTAACTACCATCACCACGAACAACAGCTACTCGATACGGGCTAACTTTTTGGAGGATCCATCAAGCCCCCTCGGTATGAACTATACCGAGGCAGAAGTTGAGGAGCTAATAATTGTGCTGGTCAATGACGAAAGACAGCAGTATGACCTGACTACCCTTAGCGAAGACGCTCTTTTAACCAGTCTAGCCAGGGAGCATAGCATTAGTATGGTCGAAAACAATTTCTTCGGCCATGAACGATATCCAGGGGAGCGGCCTCTTAGCTATAACATGTCTCCCGGGACTATGCGTGGAGAGAATCTGGCAAAGATTCCAACCAAGCAAGTGATTCCAGGTCCCTATCTTTCTCTACAAGAAGTATGTGAGTGGGCAGTCTCAGGCTAGATGGATAGTCCCGGACACAGAGCAAACATACTGGAACCTCGTTACACTAAGACAGGTGTGGGAGTTTCATTATCAGAGGAGGGAGACTTCTTATACCTATACATAACCCAGATTTTCGAGGGCGACTACTAAGAAAAGGAACTCGAACCACAACAGCCGCTATCTATTTCTGCGGCTCGATAATCACTTTTAGGGAGTCTTGAGCCCGGGCGGGATTGCCACGTCGCCTGCGGCTCCTCGCAATGACAAATAGAAGTAGCCTGTTTCCGCCAGCCCCAGCCGATGGGTAATCATCTCTCGCACGCGTATTTTGCCAGCCTGTATCAGTTCCAGTGCTATTGAAGAAGTGGGCAGCTTTTTCTTATTGTGACAACAATGTTGCCAGCTTCTGGAGCACCTCTGAGATAGTCTCGGTGGGCAAGGTGCATATCAATTCTGCATTTCGAGCGCCCCAATCTAAACTCTTGAGCTGATCAGATAGGATTGCCCCCGCTACTGGTAACCCCACTGGAATAAGAACTTCGAATGGATAACCCTTGATTTGACCGGTAATAGGACAAAAGATAGCCAGCCCCACCTTACCGTTATAACTTTGCGGTGAGATTACTACGGCGGGACGACGTCCCGCTTCTTCGTGGCCCGCTTGCGGATTCAGGGTTATCCACACCACATCCCCACATCGAGGGACATAGGCGCGGGGATTTACCATGCTTCCTTCCCTACGGCAGGACCGGTATCAACCTCGTGATGCAAATTTTGTTTTGTCACCCTTGCTAGAAGTTGTTTCAAGGTCAGCTTCGGTTCAGCTACGGGTCTAATAACGAGTTTCCCATCCTCCAGCGATATCTCAACAGATGTTTCTTTCTGCAGCCCTACTTCAGCAGCGAAAATCTTGGGGATGCGCAAGGCAAGGCTATTGCCCCATTTCTGGACACGTGTTCTCATATCAAGCCTCCATTCACAGTATCTACATTGAAGATACACCCCAGGCAGGTATTTGTCAAGCCCATCGACAGCATTTAGTAATGTCATTCTGAGGAATCCCGATACATCGGGGCTTCTTTCATAACTCCCCTAGCCCCTCTTATCTTAAGAGGGGAGTTTTGAAGAAGCTCTTTCGAACTACCCCCCCGTAGGCTAAGGGGGGATTAAGGGGGGTTACGAC
>JAUWQP010000071.1 GCA_030611015.1 Chloroflexota bacterium
GAAAGTTGCCTGATGAACAATGAGATGTGTTAACTCGTGAACCAGGGCTCGCTTGCCCCAATCAAGTCTCGCCGGGGAAATACCGATAGCGATTGTGCTAAATTCGGTAAAGGCAACGCCGCCGGTCCATTCTTGAGGAAAAATCATGGCTTCCTGTAAATCAGTGGTAGAGGCATAAATGTATATTTTTATAGGTCTTTCTGGATAAGTGCCAATATCCACAGTTAATCTGGCGAGCCCTTTCTCACAAGCATTCATCAATTCCTGAGCAAAGAAATCACTCCCCTCATACCAGAAAAGGGTCAGCTCGCCGCCACCCTGAGGTACAGTACTGGTCAAGCTCCGCCAGGAAAAACGGTCGTCATCAAAATGCATTATCAGGGAGGAAGTTTTCAATTTGTTCCCCTCAGCGTCCTCAACCACCCACCAATATGTGACTTCAGCGCCGGCAGGCAAACTCGCTTGCCTCATATCCCATACCCATCTAGCCGTCACCTTGTTTGCCGGAGTAAAATCAGCCCAACCTTCACTGACAACTTCAACGTAGTTCATCTTATCCACTTGGTAATAAAGACGGACATCAGCGATATCAGCGCTGCTTTCAGCTTCAAGGGTGAACACAGCTTGGCTTGGGAAATTTATCTCTACCTCGCTCGCTATAATTGTAATACCAGCCTCGGCTGCGATGAGGGAGGGGCTTAGAAGCAAGAGAAGTACTGAAATTATTAGGGCGATGCGTTTGATCATTTTCCTACTTTAGACCTAAGGTAGTTGGTGATAAATCCATCTAGTTCTCCATCTAACACGGCTTCAGCATCGTGAACCTCATAATCGGTGCGGTGGTCTTTCACCATTTTGTAGGGGTGAAGAACATAACTTCTAATTTGATTCCCCCAACCCGCTTCAATGCGCTCGCCTTTTAGCCTGGCTCTTTCCTCCTCTTTTTTCTCGCGGTCGAGCTTCAGGAGGCGAGAGTAAAGGATTTTCAAGGCAGCTTCCTTGTTTTGGTGCTGGGACCTCTGACCCTGACAAGTAGATACTAACCCTGTGGGTAAGTGAGTTATCCTGACAGCGCTGCTTGTCTTCTGCATGTGTTGTCCACCAGGACCACTGGACCTGAAGGTATCTATTCTTAGTTCTTCCGGGTTTATCTTGACATCCACTGTCTCTTCAGCCTCAGGGAGGACTTCCACCAGGGCAAAAGACGTGTGGCGAGCATGGTCAGCATCAAAAGGGGAAAGCCTCACCAACCTGTGCACCCCGTGCTCACCTTTGAGAGCGCCATAAACATAATCTCCTTTAATATCTGCGATAGCGCTTTTGATACCAGCCTCTTCTCCCGGGGAGACATCTAGGACTTCAGCCTCATAATCATTCCGCTCCGCCCACCTCAAATACATCCTGAGCAACATGTTTGCCCAATCTTGAGACTCCGTGCCGCCGGCACCAGCATGAAGGGCTAGCATGGCATTTCGACTATCGTAAGCGCCAGTAAAAAGCTGTCGGCTCTCCAACTGTTCAAACCGTGAGTTCAGCTTTTTTAGCTCCAGTTGTATCTCTTCCTGAAGGGAGTAATCTTCCTCTTCTATAGCCAGACCAATCATTTCCCGGAGATCGGCAGCCTTCTTCTCCAGTTCACGCCAAGCATTGACCAGATTCTTCTTGCCGCTGAATTCCCGCATGATAGCCTGGGCTTTAGCCGGGTCACTCCAAAAATCAGGTTGGGCTGACTCTGCCTCTATCCCGGAAATTTCCTTTTCCTTGCCAGGGACGTTAAAGATGCACCATTATGTCTGAAATTTGACGAAGCAAGGCTTCTAGATTTTCCTTCTCTTCTTGCATTTATCCCTCCTGCATTGATAATATGGTCAACCATATAAATCTCGATATGATTTTACCTGTCACCATAATCAAACTCCCTCCAATGGTAGTCTGCCCGCGGCAGCAAGGTGAGCCAGGCGGGCAGGTTCAGGAAGCCTATAACCACGGCAGCATTTTATCACCCATTGTAAAGCCGATGCCAGGTCAATTTTATGGCCCACGGAAACATATATTGGCTTCACTCCAGATTTAGTCCTTAACGCTGCTCCGATAAGCTCCCCATTATCAAGTAGTTCAGCATGAGAGCCAGCTTCTTCTCCTACCGGCCGATGCCGGCCACAAAGGATAGATTTTGCACAGCCTATAGTAGGCAAATCGAGAAAAAGTCCCACATGTGAGGCAAGCCCAACCCTCCTGGGATGAGCAATCCCTTGACCATCAATCAGAACAAGATCGGGAACGTTACATAGTTTTTCACAAGCAGCCAGAATCAAGGGACTTTCTCGAAAAGACAATAGGCCAGGAATATAGGGAAATGCAATCTTATCTTCAGCTACCTCTACCTCGACTATGCTCAACTCAGGATAACGGAGAACTACCACTGCTCCACTTGCTATGCCCTGAGCATCAGGAGAAGATATGTCAATACCGGCAACAAGGCGCGGGTTAATAACTTCGTTTTCAGTTACCACCCTTTTCGCCAGGCTCAATTGTATTTCCCTGGCTCGGGCAATGCTCACCTCCCACCCGTGTAATGCATGCACTCTCATGTCTTGAATTATAAAGCATTTCACTTTGGTAGCAAACTCTGAGGCTGTTGATATGGAAGGAGTATGGATGCTTACGAGGGTATCTGTTTGGCAAAAATAAACTGCTTTGCTATAATCACGGATGTAATAAGTCGTTAGTTACTGGAATGATTATCTGCCCGATTGTGGAAACAGCTTATGTGCAAACCTTGTCTGGTACCAACTCGGTGAACTACTGAGGAGATATGTTATGCCTGAAGAAATCGCCAATAGCGTAGAAGCCATCGAGGTCGAAGCTGAAAAGATGCTCGAAGAGGCAAGGACCAGAGCCAACGAAATTCTCCTTGAAGCCAGAGAAGAGGCTAGGAAAATACTTTCCTCTCCGTTGCCTCTCGATGCGGTAAAAACTGAATATGACAGGATTGTGAATATGGCTAGAGCAGAGGCTGATGAAAAAATCAGGGACTCTGGGAAGAAAGCTGTCGAAATCAGCACCAACGCTGATAAGAAAGCAAGAGAGATTACTGAGCTCATGATAAATATTGTCACGGGCAAACGTTAATATGATACCTCTAATAGTCAATACACCAGACCCTATGACCAAAGTCAGGGTATTGACTGCCAAAGACTATTCCACCAAAACCCTCAAAACTCTGCATACTGCTGGGGTGCTTCATGTTGAGGAAAGCGAAGAGCTAAAGCCTGTAGACAAAGAAGCCATTGAACGGGAACGAAGGAAAATCGGTGAATTATTAACAAGCATTAACGACATATTAGCGTACATGCCAAAAGGAGAAAGAGTATCGCTGAGAGAGGATGTGGAGGTTATATATACCAGGCCCTTTGACGAAGTTGACAGCGAAGTAAGGTTGCTGTGCACCAAGCTCAGCAACATGCATCGCAGCGCCGCCAAACTTAGCGAAGAGGTTGAGGAGCTAAAAGAGCTAAGCAAGTATCTTGACTCTCTAGGGCAACTGGCTGATATTAGATTGGGAGATTTAAATTTTTCTGGAAGTTATCTTTTCTCCAGGGTTTTCATTCTTTCCAATGAGGCATATCAACCTCTATACCACGAGATTAAGGCTTACCTGCTTGAGAGCATTGCTGTTACATTAGAAAATGAAACCCTCTTCTACATAATTGCCAGGGTTGGAGACCAAGAAATTGTAGAGCCTGTGGTTAAGAGTGGTGGTGGCGAGATTCTACAGATACCGGAAAAAGATTTGACAGTGCGAGAATTTCTTGAAATAGCCGACGGTAATATTCGCAGTCTTGAAGAGGAATTGGCAAAGCTTCATACCGAGATTGAAAGTAAGACCAGGGAGAATCTGGAAAAGCTTGTCCTTTTCAGGGAGGCGCTATCAGCAGAAACTGAAAGATTAGCGGTTTTAGAAAAAGCCTGTGAGGCAAAATATGTCACTTTAATCGAGGGGTGGATTCCAGAGAGTAATGTTGAAGCTACAATTTCCGAGCTCAAAGAGAACATAGACCTTGTATTCATTGACACGAGGAAGCCAGAACAAACAGAAGAACCACCCACCAAGATGAGGAATCCAGCTGTGCTTAAACCGTTCGAAGTCCTGGTCAACATGTTCGGTACACCAAAGTATAGAGAATGGGATCCCACACCGCTAACAGCTTATTCATTTGCAGTCTTCTTTGGTCTCATGCTTTGTGATGTTGTCTATGCTATTGGCATTATACTGGCTGCGAGATTTTTAATACGTAAATTTGTTGATGACCCCTATTCTGAGGGTTACAGGTTATTCCAGCGAGTGCTTTATATCAGTGGGGCAATGGCTCTGGTACTCGGCTTATTGGCCGGGAATTACCTCGGCGATGTGTACTACTTGCTGTTTGGGGTTGACAGCGTGCTGCATTTGGGGCCTGTCAGAGAATGGCTTACCGATCCCGTTTCTTTCATAATCCTTTCTATTATACTGGGGCTTATTCATGTAAACATAGCTCATGTGATGGCATTGATTGGTGGGGTGATAAAAAAGGACAAAGGCATAGTGGTCAGCAAGATTGCGCTCTTCGCGCTCCAGATCTTCGGCATCCCTGTGATTCTGCTGTGGTTATTCAACATATCGCTGCCGATAAGCCCAAGCGTGTACACCATCTTTCTGTATATTGTGGGAGCCAGTGTAGTAGCCATAGTAGTGTCATCTTTCATGCAGCGAGGTGGTCTGGGGGCTATCTTTTGGATCTTTGACCTGACTGGTCTTCTTGGCGACGTAATGTCGTATGCCAGACTGGCTGGAGTTGGCCTGGCTACATTTTACCTGGCGTCGAGCTTTAATATGCTGGCGCAGTTGTTCTCCGGAATGATACCCGGCGTAATCGGAGTTATCATTGGTGCTATCCTAGCAGTTGTAGTTCTGGTCTTCGGGCATCTTATCAACCTGGCTCTTAGCGGTATCGGTTGCTTCGTACACTCCCTGAGACTATGCTTTGTTGAGTTCCTATCCAAGTTTTACGAAGGTGGTGGTGAGGTGTATAGTCCGTTCAGGTTGAAGATCCGACCTGTACTTATAAAAGGGAAGGCTTAAAACAGGAGGTATAAAGAGATGATAGATCCAATCGCATTAGCTAGTATCGGTGGGGCAGTGGCGTTGATTGCTGGTTTAGTCGGTTCAGCTATCGGGATTGCCATTGCTGCATCAGGGGGGCTGGCTACATTATCCGAGGACCCCCGGCAGTTCAAGAATGTGCTTCTACTAGCATCATTACCGATGACACAGTCTTTTTACGGGCTAATAGTGCTCATACTTGTATTAACAAGCGTACTTCCCAATATACCTGCCGAGGGCAGTGCTGGTACTGTTGCTCTTGGTGTTAGTCTAATAGCCGCTTTCGCCTTTGGTTTCTCAGCAGTGTATCAAGGTATGGTTTGTGCCTCAGGTATCGCAATGTTACCTAAGACCGGAGGGAAAATACTAACCAGTTCTATGATGTTGGCAGTCTTTGTTGAGCTGATAGCTGTTCTCGCTCTGGTGTTCACAATAATGGCATTCACCCTGCTTGGTCTTATGTAGAGGTGCTTTATGGGAATGGATAAGATAAAGGGCGCCATCATCTCCAAGGTCGAGATGGAAGCTAGCGATATAACAAAGGAGGCTAAGGAGAAAGCACACGAGGAGATAGAGAAGGCTAAAAGACAGCGCGAAGCGAAGTTCGAGGAAGAGAGAGGCAGAATATTAGCGGAGGCAGAGGAGGAGGCTGCTAGAATTTTGGCTCAGGCCTCTATCAAAGCACGTCAGAAGCTATTGAGCGCGAAAGCTGACATAATTGCTAAGATAATTGGAGCAGCGCGGGAGGAATTGGCGAGAGTTTCAGGCGATGAAAGTCATTTTCTAAACTTGGTCAGGGAAGCCACCGAGGGACTCGGTGCGGTGAAAGGCAGAATTTACGTGTCACCTAAAGATGTAGGTACTGTAAAAAGGCTTCTTGAAGCAGACAAAGAATTATCTGGCAAGATGGTGGAGGTCAGGGAATCGAATTGCTTGGGAGGAGTCATAGCTGAGGATGTCGAGGGCAAGCTCACAATAGATAATACTTACGAAACCAGGCTAGAAATGCTGCTACCAAGGCTATTGCCAGAGATAAGTAAGCAACTCTTTGGATCTCCGTAAAGGAATGCCGTGCCTAGTGTAAACTATGCATTTATATCGTCTTACCTGAAGGGGCAGGAAGCCAGACTGGTGACTTCTGAGCATGTAGATAGCTTGCTAACAGCGTCCAACATACAGGATGCCTTGGCAACTGTACGGGAGACCGATGTAGGAAGCTATCTGGAAGAATTGCCTGTTAGAACCTTTGATTATCTAGACGAATGCCTGTGGAAATATCTTGCACAACGCTTTGCTTACATAGAGTGGTTCAAGCTCGTGCCGCAGGATGTGATGAAGACATTGAGGGCATATAGAGTGAAGTACGACATCTTCAATGTCAAAGCTGCTTTGGCAGGCATTGTGGCTGCCAGGAAAGCCAAAATGATACCAATGGGGATAATCCATAATAATGGATTACTAGATGAACTTTTTAACGCTGAGAGTGTAGGTGATATCATCCAGCCACTTATCAAGTGCAAATTGGAAGACTATGTACCTATCCTGGAGCAATACAAGACATATGAAGGCACAAAGTCGAAGCTCCGATTCATCGGGATTGTGGCTAAGCTAGACGGTGAGTATTATAAAAACATGTTAAACATGGCAAGAAGAATAAAAGATGGCTCTATACTTACCAAAGCCTTTGGCTTAGTGATAGACCTAACGAACCTGCAAATTACCTCAAGAGCTGTAATCGGAGGTACGGGACTCGATGCTGCCGAATTTACTATTGCTGGCGGGTATGAAATTGCAGAGGACACTATTAGAGAATTGCTGTCTCTTAAGATAGCTGACATGCCCACCAGGCTGGAGAATACTCAATACTCAGATGTGGCAAAAGAAATACTAATTAGCTATGATAAAACCAGAAGCATCACGGCTGTAGATGAAATTATCGATAAGCATAAATTCAGGATGCTCAAGGAAATTTTGGCACCAAGAGTGCTATCCCCATTAGTGATGGTCTGGTATTTAATCCTGAAAGAAGTTGAAATACGAAATTTGAGGCTAATTCTAAAAGCAGTAGTCGATGGTGTTCCTGTACAGGAAATAAAAGATTATTTGGTGTTGTGACATGATGCCTATCCGACACTTAGATATAGTTGTCATAGGGGATGAGGAACTGGTCAATGAACTGAGGTTGGCCGGTATCAGCAAGCATTACATGATAAAAGGCGATCATGATGTCCCTGAAAATGTAAGGAAAGCCCTAACTGAGTTGATGGCCAGGCCCGATGTTGGCATAGTAATTATATTGGAAGACTATGCAGAATACGTTGAGGACCTGGTGACCCAGGTTAAGAAAGGGAAGGGAACCACTCCTGTAATCGTCCAAGTTCCATCGAAGTTTGGCACAAAGTACCCGGATATCAGGGAATATTACAGGGAGCTTATCAGAGAATCTATAGGGTTTGAAGTGGAAATTTGAGATTATGGCAAGAGTAGGAGGATAAAGACATGGGCAAAATATGGAGAGTTTCAGGTCCCCTAGTTATCGCCGATGCCATGAAAGGTTCCCATGTTTATGAAATTGTCGAGATAGGTGAAGAAGGGCTTGTCGGGGAGATAGTAGGACTGGAAGGGAACAAGGCGATAATTCAAGCACACGAGGATACTCTGGGATTGAAAGTTGGCGAGGTGGTGAGAGGAACAGGAAGAATCTTAAGTGCAGAGCTGGGCCCCGGGCTTGTGGGCTCTATTTACGATGGGCTACAAAAATCTTTACTTACCATGGGTGAGAATATTGGCCCGTTTATGAAACGGGGTGCCAAAGCCTCAGCTCTTCCCCGCGACAAAAAATGGCAGTTCACACCTGAAGTCAAGGTCGGGGATGCTGTTAGCCAGGGGGATATAATAGGCGTAGTGCCCGAGACCAATCTAATAGAACACAGGATAATGGTGCCCGTGGGAATCAAAGGCACGATAAAGGAGATACGCCAAGGCGACTACACTGTCGAAGAGCCTGTAGCTTGGATAGAGCATGATAGTGAAGTAAAAGAACTCACGCTGATGCAAAGATGGCCGGTAAGAAAGCCCAGACCCTATAAGCAGAGGTTCGACCCTTCGGGCTTGCTCACTACTGGCATGCGAATTTTGGATTACATGTTCCCGTTGGCTCTTGGTGGCAAGGCTTCGATACCCGGGGGCTTTGGTACTGGAAAAACCGTTGCCCTGCAGCAGTTGGCCAGATGGGCTCAGACACATCTGAACATCTATGTTGGCTGCGGCGAAAGGGGTAACGAGATGTCTGACGTGCTTACTAGCTTTAGAGAACTCAAGGACCCTAACACAGGAAGATTGTTACAAGAGAAAGAGATCTTTATAGCTAACACCTCTAACATGCCCGTTGTGGCTAGGGAAGCAAGTATTTTTGTTGGCATTACTATGGCCGAATACTTCCGTGACATGGGTTACGATATTTTGCTGGTTGCTGATTCAACCTCGAGATGGGCTGAAGCCATGAGGGAGATGAGTGGAAGACTAGAGGAAATGCCAGGGGAGGAAGGCTTTCCTTCATATATGGGCTCTCGGCTTTCCTCTTTTTATGAAAGAGCAGGAATGGTTGCATGCCTGGGCAATCCTGAAAGAAAAGGCTCAATAACAGTAGCCGGTGCTGTAAGTCCCCCGGGAGCTGACTTCAGTGAACCGGTAACCCAAAACACACTTAGAATAATAGATGCCTTGTATGCCTTGGATGTTTCACTGGCAAACAAGAGACATTTCCCGGCCATAAACTGGCTTACTAGTTATAGCCTTTATGTAGACGCAGTTAGAGATTGGTGGAATGAGCACGATCCAGGATGGGAAGATACCAGAGCTAAAGCCTTGAGAGTATTGCAGCAGGAGGCTGAGCTGGAGGAAATTGTGAGACTCGTAGGTCCCGAAGCTTTACCCGAAGGAGACAAATTATTGCTTCTTATCGCCAGGATGATACGCGAGGACTTTCTCCAGCAAAGCGCCTATAACGAAGCCGATACCTACTGTACGCCAGCCAAAGCCGGCCTCATGCTTAAAACTATAATGAAGTCTTATGAACTAGCTCAGGAGATGTTAAATTCGGGAGCAGGCATTGAGGGCATCCGCTCATCGCCCATGGTGTACAGAATATCCAGGATGAAGGACATACCCAATGAGGTCTTTGAACAGAGAGTCAAGGAATTGTGGTCAGAGATGGAACAAAGCTTGGTAACTGGCAAACGCGTTCCCTAAGAAAAGGAGGGCTTTTATGGACTTCTCCCCACTTTACGTTAAAGAAGGAAGAGCAATCAGCAAGGCTAAGGGATCTTTGCTCATAGCTGAAAGCATACCTGGTATCAAATTCAATGAGATGGTTGATGTTCAACTTGGGAGTGGTGAGGTGAAAGGTGGTCAAGCAATAGACATCAGTGAGAAAGCAGCTATAATCGAGGTATTTGGTGGCGTCAGCGAAGTGGACCTCATCGGAAGCAAGATAAGGTGTAAAGGTGAAACCTTAAAGTTGCCGGTATCTATTGACATTTTAGGGAGGATCTTTAATGGGATGGGAGAACCAATAGATGGAGGTCCGCGGGTGATCCCCGAAGATTACCTGGATATTAACGGTGAACCCATAAACCCCGCACTCCGCCAGCCCCCAGCAGAGTTTATTGAAACGGGAATCTCGGCGATAGATGGCTTAAACGCATTAGTTAGAGGGCAGAAATTGCCCATATTTAGCGGCTCAGGGCTGCCTCATAACCGAATTGTAGCTCAAATAATCAGACAGGCAACCGTAAAGGGCAAAGAGGAAGGATTCGCTTTAGTATTTGCTGCTATTGGTATCAGTTACGATGATGCCTCCTTTTTCATGAGGAATCTCGAGAGGACAGGTGCACTGGAGAGAACTATAGCCTTCATCAATACCGCGTCAGACCCTGTTATCGAGCGAATATCAACACCAAAGCTAGCTTTAACCGCAGCCGAATATCTGGCATGGAAACAGAATATGCATGTGCTAGTCATACTCACCGACATGACCAATTATTGCGAAGCTCTCCGCGAACTTTCTTCCATGCGTGAAGAGATACCATCAAGAAGGGGATATCCCGGGTATATGTACACTGACCTGGCCACGACGTATGAGAGAGCAGGCAGGATTCTTGGCAAAGAAGGCTCAGTAACTATAATGCCCATTTTGACCATGCCTGACGATGATATAACACATCCCATACCCGACCTCACCGGTTATATAACTGAAGGGCAAATTGTGCTTTCCCGGAACCTGGAAAGAAAAGGGGTATACCCACCAATAGATGTCTTCT